>ONWK01000054.1 GCA_900321505.1 uncultured Eubacteriales bacterium | reverse complement strand
TTTCCCGCCATCTGCAGCTTTTCGCGCCGTTTCAGCGTATTTAAGGCCTTCAGTGTCCCGACGACTCTGCCCTTTTCCTCTCCGGATTCTTCAAAACGGAAGAGCGGGTTCAGCAGGATCTCTCCCTTTTCGTAGCCCAGAACCTCCGTGATCTCCAGCACCCTCCTGCTCTTATCCCTGAGCCGCCCCAGATGGATCACTATATCCAGCGCGGAAGCTATCCTCCGTCTGATGGAATCCACAGGGAGCTGCTCACCAGCGGAGGCGATCATCATTTCCAGCCTCAGCAGCATATCCGGCACCGAATTTGAGTGTCCGGTGGAAAGTGAGCCGTCATGCCCCGTGAGCATCGCATTTATCATATCCGATGCGGCAGCGTCCCTGACCTCGCCGACTATGACCCTGTCCGGCCTCATTCGCAGGCTTGTCTTCACAAGCTCACGGATAGTTACCTCGTTCTTTCCTTCAACATTTGCCGTCCTGGCCTCCAGCCGCACCAGATTCCCAGGCCCTCTGAGTGAAAGCTCAGCCACATCCTCTATGGTGATGACCCGTTCATCCTCCGGTATCGCCTCTGCCAGTGCGTTCAGAAATGTTGTCTTGCCCGACCCCGTTGATCCTGACAGAAATATGTTGTACCTGGCGCTGACCAGAAGCTTGAGGAATTCCGCCGTTTCTGCATCCAGGCTTCCGAGCTTTATCAGATCCTCCATGGAATAAGCCTTCTCCGGGAATTTACGTATGGTAACTGCCGAACCGTTTCTGGAAATGCCCGAAAGCACTATATTTACACGTGAACCGTCGGGAAGCACCGCGTCCATGATGGGATTCGTCTCATTTACCGCCCTGTTGGCGCCGGAAACCATATGGCCTATCACCGAAAGAAGCCTCTCATCATTTTCGAAGCGAAGATCAGTCCGCGTGATCCTGCCCCGTCTTTCCGCATAGATGGAATCCGTCCCGTTGATCATTATCTCCGTCACCTCCGGATCCTCCAGAAGTTCGGAAAGCACATCCAGACCGCGTATGGAATGGAAGAGCTCCCTGCGGAGCCTGAGCTTCTCCCTGAGGGGGATATATCTTCTCCCCGATTCTCTCAGTATCACACCGTCTATGGCTCGTCCGACGCTTTCATCATTAAGCTCCGCGGTCATATCAAGTATATGTATGACCTCTTCCTTCAGCTGTTCCGTAAGAGCATTTTCCGGAATATCCAGGTCCTGCCGGTTTTCTTTTTCCTCTTCTCTAACCTTTGAAGAGCGCCGTACGGCTGTTTTATCTGAAGACATATCAAAATACCTCTGAGCTGATTCTCACCGTATACACTTAACTATCTCCCTCGGATCCGCCCCCTCAGTCAGCCGGGCCGGTATCTCCACCTGAAGCAGTTTTTTCCATATATCCCCCAGGTCCAGTGAATACATCTCACTGCGGAACACCTCCAGCTTCTGCACGGCGACAGGATCCGAACATACCGGCATATATATCTTTTCAAATGCACTGAGGCACGCCGGATCCGGCAGAGCCGCACTTCCCACATCATATATAAGGGTGCTGTATCTCCCGGGACTGAGCAGCTGCTCCGAAAACCACTTCAGATCAGAAGCTCCAACATCCCGGAGCTCCGTATACATCCCCGACAGACGCAGGCAGGCATATCCCGCCTCTTCTGCAGTTTCCCCCGTAACCGTCTCCCACAGCTCGGGAGCCCGCACCCTGATCATATATAACAGCTCTGAATGCACCTGCCGGTCACTATAGTCCTCCATTCCTATATAAAGCGCAGTTCCGGCAGGTTCCGTTGCTGCTATGGCTCGGGCAAGGGTCGTTTTGCCGCATCGACCCAGCGGCGAAAAAACGGCTATGCAGCCGGAAGGCTGTGAAATGTCATTCCCCCCGCCACTGCATCTGAGAAGCTGTTGTACGATCTCCCTGACCGGCTGATATTTAAAGATCCCTTTATCCTCCGGTCTGGATGTAAGCGCCACAACCGTCATTTTTCCATCAGCTTCCGGCTCCGGTGACTCGCTCAGCCAAAGATCCAGGGGCTGTTCCATTATCATTTCGGAAAGCTTTTCCGGTCCGCAAATGGCCTGCACACGGATCCGTCCTCCGGATTCCCTGCCTATTGCCATCGCCAGATTTGCCGCATAGCGGTCATCCCGGCTGCAGATCCCAATCCTGATGCTTCTCATCCGATATCCCCTTTCCCTTTTTCTAGCGGAGGCAGCAGCCGTGCGCTGCAACCGCGGTTCCGGCCGTACCGTCCCGGCTCTGCCTCCATAGTCCCGGCTCCCGGTGCTGCCCCGGTGCGGTGCCTGAAATGAATGTAGCACGATAAGGCGGCAGTGTAAATCTCTATTTATATAGAGAATAAAGCGCGTATTTTTGTTTCTTTTTATTGTTATCACTGCAACAGATCTTTGCTTTTCCTATATTCTCACGCTCCTTTTCCCTGCCATTCCCGGAATCATTTTTCATAATTCCCGGAAAATAAAAAAGGAACAGCTTTTCCACACTGTTCCAAACAAAAAAACAACACTCCCGTCCACAGTTAACTGTGGAAGGAAGTGCCTCTATTTTACATAAACTTTGTCCATACCGGTATCCGCCGGTCAAACTTTGTGAAATGTGCCCAAATCAGTTTTAACGCGCAACATTTTACGGCTTTTACGCTCCCCGGAACGACAGCCGGAAGTGCACGTTCAAGCCCGGCGCGGAGCTCTCCTCAAACCGCACCTCACGGGATCAGATCAGCAGCTCCACCAGATAAACCGCCACGCAGCTGAGCAGCGCCACAGTGGTAAGTGAACATTTTTTCAAGGATAAAAGAACCGCGACCAGAAGACCCGCGCAGGCGGACCAGACGGATGAGGTGGCTGTAAAAATGGCAGGGATCGTCATGGCAGTAAGCACTGCATAGGGGATATAATATAAAAATGAACGGACAAAACGGTTCGTGATCTTCCTGCGGATCGCAACAAAGGGGATCGCACGGATAAGATATGTGGACCCTGCCATTATCAGAAGATATATGAAAAATGTGGAGGTTGTCATGCTTGCACCTCCTCATTTTCTTCTTCATCCGGAACAGGATGGACCAGCGCCGCTGTCACTGCTGCAAGTACCGCCGCAATGCTTATGGCAAGTCCCGGAGAGATATTCTTCAGTCCTGGTACATAGGTGAAGATAACGCTTACCGCTGCAGCGATAAGTATTGCAATAATAACATGATGGTCATCCCTGGCAGGAGGGATCACTATGGCAACAAACATGCCGTAGATCGCAACTCCGAGCGCGCTCATTACAGCGGCGGGAAGGACATTTCCAAGAGATGCCCCCAGAAGAGTCCCCACAGTCCAGCCGGCCCATGGCAGCGTTGCGAGCCCCGCAAAGAAGGAGCGGGTCACAACGGGACGCATGACCGAAACCGCAAATATCTCGTCGGTGATGAAAAATCCGAGGATCCATTTCCATATACCCCTGAATCTGCTGTCCAGCTTCTGGGAAAGTGAAATGGACATGAAGGAATACCGGACGTTTATGGTGAGCTGTGATATCAGCATATCCCAATAAAGGCCCGGAACCGTCATGGTCTGGATGCCGGAGAACTGTCCGGCTGAGGTTACGGTGATCATGGAAATGAGCACCGCCTGCCAGATCTCAAAACCGTATTTAACTGCAATTATCCCAAATGTAAAGGATACGGACAGATATCCCAGCGCAATGGGTATACCTGCCCGAAGTCCTTTTTTATATTCCATTGCAACACCTCTTGTACTGATGTTCCCGGCTTATCATACTAATTCTCCAGCTTCATATCGCCGTCCTTAACCCAGCCGATCTTTTTAAGGATAGCATTAAAGCAGAGGGAAAGGACCGCCGGCAATACCAGGGAGATCAGGACCAGTCCGATCCAGTCCATGGCTGTTATGGAGCTCTTGATCCCTGCGTCCACATCATTTACCCAGCCGGTATAAACGCCGATCTGGCCTACAAGTCCGCAGGTTCCCATACCGGAGGATACCGGCGCGCCGTTCATTTCCAGATGGAACAGGCAGGTGGCAAGCGGTCCGGTTATGGCCGAAGCAAGCGTCGGCGCGATCCATATTCTGGGGTTCTTTACGATATTTCCCATCTGGAGCATGGATGTTCCGATGCCCTGTGATACAAGTCCTCCCCAGCCGTTATCCTTGAAGGAAATGACTGCGAAGCCTATCATCTGCGCGGAGCAGCCCGCTACTGCAGCGCCGCCCGCAAGTCCCACAAGTCCGAAGGATGCGCATATCGCCGCCGAGGAAATGGGAAGGGTAAGAGCCAGGCCCACCAGAACGGATACGATGATACCCATAAAGAAGGGCTGAAGCTCGGTAGCATTCATTATTACTTCGCCGACCCACATGGCGCCCTTGCCAATGCCGGGAGCGATGAGCCAGGACAGGAAGATTCCGGATCCGATGGTTACCAGCGGGGTGACGAGGATATCAACCTTTGTCTCCTTGGAAACCGCCTTTCCGAGTTCGGCGGAAATGATGGCTATAAAAAGAACTGCCAGAGGTCCGCCCGCGCCGCCCAGTGCATTTGCGGAAAAGCCTACGGTTATCATTGAGAACAGTACAAGGGGCGGACATTTGAGTGCGTAGCCGATGGCAACGGCCATCGCAGGACCGCTCATTGCGGAAGCAAGGCCTCCGACGGTGTAATCCTTGCCGGCAACACTTGCAACTGTCGAGGTCAGGAAACCGATATTAAACTGCTTACCGATGGTATCGATGATGGTTCCGATAAGAAGGGAACAGAAAAGTCCCTGAGCCATCGCACCCAGAGCGCCGATGCCATAGCGGGTAAGCGAGATCTCGATGTCCTTGCGTTTTAGAAATTCCTTGAATTTTCCCATTTCTAAACTCCTTCCGGAAGAGTCATATGTTCTGCCGCAGACAGCGGTGTATCCGATCCCAGCGGTATTCGCCGGGCAGATGTGTCCTCCCGGTTCATTACCCGCGGCAACAAAACAAGACACATCCTATCACAATCGCAATCTTTTCACAAGCATTAAAATTTGATATACTCTATCCATCCGCATATATCAAAGGTTCCGAACCGCTATCAGGCGTTTCGGAACCCATAGAAAAAATCAATAAAGGAGGATCTGTACAATGGGTATTAATCCAATGGAACTTACGCAGATGAAGCAAAGATTTTCGATCTTTGCAAAACAGCACCCCAGGGTTATTTCTTTTTTTGAGACAAACGGTCATCAGATGAAGGAGGGAAATGTCCTGGAATTCAAGATAAAAACTGCCGAAGGTAAGGAATATATGACAAATATGCGGCTTTCCGCCGAAGATGTGGAATTACTGAAGGCTCTGAAGAACCTGATAAAATAGTCTGGTGAGACCCGGCCGGTCCCCACAGGAGTTTTTTATGGACATAATAGGTGTTATTTTTAATCTCAGCGGTACAATGATCCCGGACAGGGAACTCCATCCGGAAGCATGGCGTCTCTGTATCGAAGATCTCATAATGCGTGACATTTCCAATAATGACGAACGATCATACATCGAAGGAAAGGATTCCCGCAGTATTCTGGAACACTTTCTCGGAACCGGGCTTACAGAAACCATGATACTTCAGTTTCAGGAAGAAAAAGACAGGATCTACCGCAACATGATAGTAAACCGGCATCCCGACCTGATCACCGGACTTACGGGTTTTCTTGATTATCTTTCAAAGGCTTCGGTCCCCATGGCCATCGTCACGACGCAGCCCATGCAGAATGTAAATCTGATTTTTGATGAATATGAATTCTTCCGGTGGTTTGACTGGGATCATGTGATAATGATGTCTGACGGAATAGTCCGTGATCCCCACCCCATGCTGTATAAGCAGGCTGCAAAGCAGCTGCAGGTCACCCCCGGACACTGCCTGTGTTTTGCATCTTTACCGAGCGAGATAAAGGCAGCATATGATGCCGGGATACTCAACATCACCCGGCTTACAGAGTCACCGTTACCAACGGAGGAAGAAAAACTCCCGGGAGTAATCAAGACAATACGTGATTATACTGATCTGAAAATGTGACCCTTCCGGTCCCGGAGCTTTTACTTCAGCCTTCCGAGATCTGCTTTTTCAAGAATGACCAGGAGCTTGGTGTCCTTCTCCAGCGGACGCTTTGGATCGATAAATGAGCGCATCTCGCTCTGATCTTTTACAGCTACCACATTTACCCTGTATTTATCGCGAAGGTTCAGTTCAATAAGATTCTTGCCTATCCATTCCGGCCTCGGTTTGATCTCAAGCAGGCAGAGGTTGTCATCGATATCGAAAAATTCCAGGAAAGAATCCATCATCAGCGTTTGCGCCGTACGGAAACCGGTTTCCTCCTCCGGGAAGATTATCTTATCAGCTCCGATCTTTGTAAGTATCTGGCCCATACGCTTGTCCGAAGCCTTTGCCACGACCTGCGGCACTCCCTGTTCCTTTGCAACCATGACCGCCATGATGCTGGCTACAAGGTCGGTACCCATGGCAATGACAACCACATCCATATTTCCGAGGCCCAGGCCCTGAAGCGACTGGGCGTTTACCACATTTGCCTCAACGGCATAGGTGACTGAATCCGCGATCGACGTTACGATATCCGGATTTTTGTCAACAGCCATGACATCCGCGCCCAGTTCATACAGGCTTTCCGCAAGCTTTCTTCCAAAACGGCCAAGGCCGATCACCGCGATTGATTTTGACATATTTTAACTTCCTTCCCCTCTCATACCTTTGTGAACGATTAAGGAAATCGTTCACAAACCCTCACTTCGTTCGGGCTGCTCCTTCGGAGCAGGGTGCGTACGGTTCTCG
>ONWK01000406.1 GCA_900321505.1 uncultured Eubacteriales bacterium | reverse complement strand
TGCTATCGAACGAGAACCGACAACTCGCCGACAGGTGAGAGGAAGCCCCCACCTCTCAAGGTGGGGGAGGATGTCACAGGGATCATTACCCGTGAATAGTAACCGTGAATTGCAACAAGCGAACATACGTGCGGGAAAACGGTTGACAAGCTTCTTTTTTTCTGATATAACAAGATAGTACCTGACGGAGCAGCGGGGCGGGATCCCCGCTGTTTTCATGCGCGGGATAAGGACGCCTGCGTGTGTCGGGTTATGATCAGTTGAGTTATGATCGGTTGAGTTATGATCGGTTGAGGTGATTTCATGGCATATAATGCAGAGAAGATTGAAGTATTAAAGGGGCTTGAACCGGTGCGCCTGAGGCCGGGAATGTATATCGGTAATACGGGACGCAGCGGTCTTAACCATCTGGTGCAGGAGATCATAGATAATGCTGTCGACGAGCATCTGGCCGGTTTCTGCACCAGGATCGATGTTACGGTAAATGAGGACGGTTCGGCAACGATATCGGATAACGGGCGAGGGGTGCCGGTAGATATGCATCCGACGGAGAAGATGCCGGCGGAGCGTGTGGTTTATACTGTCCTGCATGCGGGCGGCAAGTTCAATTCCGCCACATATAAGATCAGCGGCGGTCTTCACGGCGTAGGTTCCGCTGTTGTAAATGCACTCTCGAAAAAGCTTATCGTGGATGTATACAGGGACGGATATATTTATCATGATACCTATGCGTACGGCAAGCCCACCACGGAGCTTGTGAACGGAGAGCTTCCGAAGGAGAGGATCGCCGAATCATCAGCACGTTCGGCCACGGGGGAGAAGATACCGGCGAGACACACCGGTACCACGGTGACCATTTATCCGGACGAGACGATATTTGAAACCATAAAATTCAAATGCTCCGCAATAAAGCAGCGTATCAAGGAGACGGCTTATCTTAATCCGGATCTGACCATAACCTTCTGGAACAGACGCGACGGCGAGGAGCAGGAGATCTTCCACCAGCCGGGCGGTCTTTCGGCTTTTGTGGAGGATGTGGCGACGGGTCTTACCCATACCTCCCCCATCATAGAGATCAAAGGCGAGAAGGACGGAATTGCCGCGCAGATCGATTTTGTGATGACCGAGGACGGAGACGAGAATATCATCGGCTTTACGAATAATATAACAAATCCCGAGGGCGGCACACATGTGACGGGCTGGAAATCAGCCTTTGCCAAGGTGGTTAACCAGTATGCAAGAAATGATCTGGGACTGCTTAAGGATAAGGACAGTAACCTTTCCGGCGCGGACATCCGCAGCGGTATGGTTGCGGTTATTTCGATACGTCATCCGGATCCCCAGTTCGAGGGACAGACCAAGACAAAGCTTTCCAATACGGATGTGACGAAGGCTGTGGATGATATAGTCAAGGAACAGCTGACCATTTATTTTGACAGGAATTATGAGGTCCTGAAGGATATAGCCGACCGTGCGGTGGCACTTTCCAAAAAACGTGCGAATGAAAAGAATAAGATCAACCTCAGCAAATTCTCCTTCGAGGGTAACGGAAAGCTGGTGCGGCAGGAGAGCAATGAGGCGGAAAAATGTGAGCTCTTCATAGTGGAGGGTGATTCCGCCGGCGGCTCCGCAAAGTCTGCGAGGAACCGTAAATATCAGGCAGTTCTGCCTCTCAGGGGTAAGATTCTGAATGTGGAGAAGGTGCCGGTCAGCAAGGTGCTGGAGAATGCGGAGATCAAGGCCATGATCAATGCCTTCGGCTGCGGCTTCCTTCAGGGTTACGGAAATGATTTTGATATCAGTAAGCTGAATTACGGGAAGATCATCATTATGACGGATGCGGATGTGGACGGCGCTCACATTGCAACGCTGCTGCTCACATTTTTCTATCGTTTCTTCCCGGATCTGATTAATGAAGGGCACATTTATATAGCCATCCCGCCGCTTTACAGAGTGGGAGACGGAAAGAACACAAAGTATCTTTATTCGGATGCCGAGCTGGAGAAATACCGCAGGACCCATCAGAAGAAGTTCACCATCCAGCGTTATAAGGGCCTTGGCGAGATGGATGCGGATCAGCTCTTCGAGACAACCATGGATGCGGAAAACCGGCTGCTGAAGCAGGTGTCCATTGACAGTATAGCGGAGGCAACATCA
>ONWK01000303.1 GCA_900321505.1 uncultured Eubacteriales bacterium | reverse complement strand
GAGCGCGCCAGCGCGAGATGCGATAGATGTCTGACAAATACCCATCCGGGTCATATGGTAAAAATGCACAATGAATTTGAATTTTGGTTGACTATAATTACCATAACCCCTTCCCTGCGATTGTGGATAAATCCACCGGAAAAAGGGACGATTTTACGTTATTCACAAAGTTATCCACATTATCAACAGTTTTCAACGATTTACATAACACTCAGGTTATAAAACACCCGTTCTGTGAAATATTCCGATATTGACTTGAGCAGCCATTTACATAATGTTGAAACGGGAAAAAATAAGAGCTGTGAAAGAGCATATTCGCAGGAATTGTCAGACAATACGGGAGGGAAGTAGTTGTTGATAGAATTCCCGTAATATGATATAATCTCTATATCCGCTACATGGCGGAAACTTAAGAGAGAAGGAGTGATGGGTATGAATTACATGATCAGTGGAAAGAATATTGATGTGACGGAGGGGCTCAGACAGGCAGTATATGAGAAACTGGGAAGACTTGAAAAGTTCTTTAATGAAGATACAAATGCACAGGTAACATTCTCTGTTGAAAAGGACAGACAGAAGATAGAGGTGACCATTCCGATGAAGGGCCATATCATCAGGGCTGAGCAGGTAAGCGATGATATGTATGTATCCATCGACATGGTGGTTGAGATAATCGAGCGCCAGGTTACACGTTATAAAAAGAGGATCATAGACCAGGAGCAGGATGCGGCATATTTCCAGAATCAGTTCCTTGAGGAAGAGGATGAGGGCGATGACGGCGAGATCAGCATCATCCGCAGCAAACGCTTCGCAGTAAAGCCGATGTATCCTGAAGATGCATGCGTGCAGATGGAGCTTCTGGGACATAACTTCTATGTATTCCGTAATGCGGAGACTGACGAGGTAAATGTGGTTTACAAGAGAAAAGGCAACACATACGGACTTATTGAACCAGAATTTTAAATGATTCGTGGTAAAAGGGCGGTTCTCGTATTAAGGGAACCGCCCTTGTTTTCTCTGAAGGGGGGCAAAGAAAATGTTGAAAAATCTCAGAAAATTTACGGCAGTATTTACAGTGTTTTTACTTGCGGTCACTATGTTGTCCGGCTTCAGTGCAAGTGCAAAGGAAGTAAAAAAACAGGAAAAGCTTGTGGTCGGTGATGTTGGATGGGATGGCGTGGATGTGACAGAGGCGGCTTTCCCGACAACAGGATTTTCAGATAACATTATCGGAGCTTATATGTATACAACAACAGTATTTGCTCTGGGACTGGAGGATGAGTCCGGGAATGTAAGGCCGGTACCGCTGGATGATACCGATAAATTTGTTCTTGTCTATGAAAACGGGAAAGAGGTTCCTTCGGAGAATTATACATTCGCAGGATTGATATACCTTGATGAAAACAGAAATGAGGTTCCTGTAAATGTTGATGGTCTTTTTTGTCTGACGGTAGGTGAACTGGGAACTTTTGATCTGGTGTATAAACCGGATCCGGCGGATGGGACGCAAATGAGTATCGGAGTAAAAGTGATCAACCCGCCGATCGCGGTTTACCGTCCTGACGGGACACTTGTAGAGCCTCTTATTGAATATGGTAAGGATCGGGAATTTTATCTTCTGTTCAAACCGATAATTATGGATGAAGCCAGGCTTGAGATTGAGGTCACCGACATTAAATCCGACGAAGGTCTTGTGGATATAACAGAGACAGACGGCGGATACAAAATAGTGATACCGAAGGAGGTTAATAAAGAATTCGCTGTTGAGTATGAGTACATTGTTCACTATGCTTACAAAAATGGAGATGTATGGGATGAAAGTGAATATTACTCCATGGGGTACGCAAGCTTCGTTCCCGAAAAGAGCAAAGAATCTGCAGCTGAATGGAAAAAGACAGGTGATAAGTGGTATTATTATGATAATAAGGGCGGTCTGGAGAAGAATTCCTACCGGGATGGCTGGTACCTGGGTAATGACGGCTCATGGGACGGAAAGACTAAGGCCGTAGGCTGGAAGAAGAATTCCAAGGGCTGGTGGTATGACCTCGGAGGAGGAAAATATCTTAAGAACGGCTGGTACAGGATTGACGGCGTATGGTACTATTTCAAGGCTGACGGCTATGCGGCGAAGAATGAATGGATTAAAGGTTACTGGCTCAGCTCAAACTGCAAGTGGAAATATAAAGCCCGCGGAAAATGGCATAAGAATTCCAAAGGCTGGTGGTACGGTGATACCTCCGGATGGTATGCGAAGAATGAGACAGTTAAAATAGACGGCGTGGAGTATTCCTTCAATGAAGATGGATATCTGAAGGAACTGGGATTCCATTAAATTTTATTTTCCAAAACGCCTGATGGTGTTTCGGAACCAAAGAAGACGGTTCCGGGTCTGAAACCCGGAACCGTCTTCTTTGTCGCATATGTTCTTATTTCTTGATGATCACTGCTTTAACCTTGGATACCGCTTCGGCAGGCTGTACAGGAAGCTTGGAAGTAACGGTTTCAACCACATCATCCACAGTCTTCTTAACCTTAGCGTTTTTCTTGTAAACCAGATAACCTGCGCCGGCTGCTGCGCCGACAACGATCACTGTACGGAAGAAGCGTTTCCTGCGCTTTTTGATCTTTTTCTTTACGTCGCGTTTTACAGCCTTCTGAAGTTCCTTCTTTAATGCGGCCTTTGCATCATCATCGAGATTGCTGAGAATGGCTTCAACTTTTTCATCAAATAACATATCTTTTTCCCCTCCTTGCTAAGATAGATTCAAATCCTATTTTACCGCCGGGGGTAACCTGCTGTCAAGTAATAAGAGATTTGGTGGATGATACAGATTTGATGCCGCGTAAAGCCTGTTAATCGTTGTAAAAAAAGGGGATTTTTGATATAATCTGATACATATCCTGCACTTGGGAGAAGTATGAAAAATGAAAGAGCTGATCATTTGTATCGCTGCCGGTGTTGTACTGCTGGTGGCTGTGATTATCATCCTGGCAAAACTTAAAAAGAAAAAGAAACGACGTCTCGAAATGGAACAGATCGCGAGAGACAAACTGAGAGAGGAACAGCTTGACCGGATGATCCTGAATGAAAAGGCGGAGGTCGATGCGATCCGTGCCTCATCCGAACAGCCATATCAGATGTGGTATTCATCGGCGATGAATCAGGATATTTCCGGACAGCAGAAAACCACCGGAAATAAGCTGATGCTTCAGGTTGAAGAGATCGGACTTTTTTCAGGAAGAAGCTATATGCTGGATCCTGAAAACGGGATACGCATCGGGTCTGACAGGGATAATACCATCATCCTTTCAGG
>ONWK01000269.1 GCA_900321505.1 uncultured Eubacteriales bacterium | reverse complement strand
GATGAGCATCTCCATAGTCATGATAGGTTTCCTCCATTTCTCGTTGGTTCGGACTTCTGCAACAGCAGAGTCGAGTTCCCTGGTATATGCATCCAAAGCCTGCCCGGTCTCAATGTAATTGAGAAACAGTTTGAGAGGGCGTGGGATATCATCCATCGTTCCCTTAGTATTCAGAAATATCTTTGTCGATTCATCCTCGAGTCTGATGTCTGGGTTCTCACTACAGCGGTTTTCAAAAGTGTAGATGTGACGTCCTTGATGGAAGGGGTCAAATGTGCATATGAAGATCACAATATTTTTCTTCAGCTCATCATATTGGGCGCCCTTTTCCAGAAGGATCATATCCATCATGTCCTGATAATACCGGCTTCGTTTTGGAAGGTCATCTACCTGGTAAGCCTGCATCTCAACATTGTACAGGGCGTCTTCATTTTCACAATACACATCCAGTCTTACACCGTGGATGTCGGCTGCCAGCTCCTCAGTTTTCTCCGACTCGATATACTCAATTTTTCGAATCTTTTTACCGAGGATACGTTCAAGACAAAGCTGTGCAAGCCTTGGCCTGCGCATCACGATGGTAAAGATTACGTTGTTTCTGATGGTGAGAGTATTGAAATCTATATTCATGTTTTGCCTCCTGTTGGTTTTGATAAAACACGTTGAAACTCATTAAAGGTGTCCATTTATCAAAACGGAGGAGGTCTCGCAGGGCGTGAAAGCATTTCATACGTAACAAATCTTTGCATAAAAAAATCCTTTTTTTTATTACCGAAGAGGTATTGCAGATTTGCTCTGCTTTGTTCCTGTTCGGCAACAAAAAAGGATTGAAATGTTTCACACCGTGAATATAGAGTTGTCTACGGCATGGATCACCCGCACCATTTTCAGTTTAGCATATCGTATCTTTGAAATCAACGAAAATGTCAGCGTTGGATTCAGGGTTGGATTATGTGATGAATGGTTTGCTTACATGAGAGAATCATAACAGTGCCATGGAAGCTCCTGATGCAGTCAGAAGATCCTTCAACTCACAGCGAGCAGCTCGATCATGATGATATCAGGACTTGATAACATTGTGAAGTATCAGGAATTGTATCCGGGTTGATGTCAGGACTTGATAATATTGTGTAGTATCAGGAATCGTCCCAGAGTTTTTGTCAGTACATAGTTACAAATAGCATGACAATTCCATACACCGCCATTCCCAAAACTGCTGCTCTGAGCAGATACCGTATCCACCACAGCCATCTGTGTCGCCCCAGCTTTCCTTTCAGTATCCAAGAGCCCATTGCATCTTTCTTGCGGTCATTGCAGGATTTGCAGGCGGCAACGAGGTTTTTCGGATCATTTATGTTCTGAATACCTTTGCCGGAGAGCTTTTTCTGGAGAGCAAGATCGCGGGAAACCCGGCCGACAGGATAGAGATGATCAACGGTGGTATTTTCGCGGATCATCCATTTACCGCAGTAAACACAAATATAACGTTTTCCGATGTCGGGTGTGTGGGAGGAGAAATAACGCCGCCGGTAGTCAGCGCGCCGCCGCCCGAGTTCGTTATCGATACGGAAAGTAAGCCCCTGCTCATCAGCGAAGGCCTGCATTTTTTTCAACCTGCCTTTGCTGACGAAGCCGTGGTATTCGATGCCGTCGTAGCGGAGACCTTTTCTTTTCAGATATTTTTCTGACTCCGGAGTATATGATCTACCGGAGATTGTGATTGGATATCGCTGCATGGTATGCTCCTGTGGTTTCATCGGTTATCTGCTGATCATTCAAACCTGAGGATCTGTTACAGAATTTCTTTTTACTGGATTTGGTCAATCACCCATCAGCTTTGTAAGAAAACCTCGCCGCTGCAAAGTGTTCGTACATGTGTATGATGATGATCAACACCCATTATACAGAACAGATGTTCGGCGTGCAAGCTTTTTGTTCTATTCCAAAGTGGATACTGGAAACGCCGGTTGCTTCCTCGGGGCAGCCGTAATAGACGATGGCGGCTAAGAAAATCCGGAAAAAGTATGAAATCATAGCCGGAGCCTTCCTCGGAGCAGCCGGAAAAGACATTAGCGGCTAAGAATTTCCGGAAAAAGCCTGAAATCATAGCCGGAATCGTCCGCGGAGAAGCCGGAAAAGATGTTGGTGGCTAAGAAAATCCGGAAAAAGCCTGAAATCATAGCCGGAATCGTCCGCGGAGCAGCCGGAAAAGATGTTGGGGGCTAAGGGTTTCCGAAAAAAGCATGAAATCATAGCCGGAATCGTCCGCGGAGCAGCCGGAAAAGACGTTGGCGGCTAAGAAAATCCAGAAAAAGCCTGAAATCATAGCCGGAATCGTCCGCGGAGAAGCCGGAAAAGATGTTGGCGGCTAAGAATTTCCGGAAAAAGCCTGAAATCATAGCCGGAGCGTCTGTTACAGCTAGACGGTTTTAAGGGCGTGAATAGCAATTTCACTGCATGCCGCATCCTGCAAATAGCAACGATTTTCTTGCCAAATTCCCCCATAAGCTATAAAATATAATAGGGTTAAGATAGCTTTTGGGGATGTGGAATAAATGAAAAAATCACTTCTTATCATGAATCTTATTGCGGGCGGCATGGTACTGGTTTTTTCCGTGCTGGCTCTTTTTACGCCCTTCAATTTTGTTGGATCAACGGAGCAGGATGTAACTGATGCCAGGTTTGGCTGGTATTATGTTGATGCCTCCGGAGATATAACCAAAAAGGAAGCGGATCTTCATGAACTTGAATTCAATGATGACGGCACGGTTACAGTGTCGCGTACCATAGTTGCCGGCGGTCTGGCCGGCGGCGATCTCTGCTTTATCAGCACAAATATCACTTTTAAGGTATATATGAACGGAAAACTGATCTATGATTTTACTCCTGATTTGAGGCGATATATGGGAGCGTCATACGGGAATCTGGCGCATGAAGTCAACATGCCTTATTTTGACGGTGATGCGGAGATCCGGATCACGGCTGAGAAGATGGGCAAGGATATGTGGTTCGGCTTTGAAAATGCGGTATTTCAGAATTCTGCGGCATATTTTAAAGCATTTATCAAGGAAAATCTTTGGAAGCTGGTCTTTTCATTTGTTACATTCCTTATCGGTCTTTTCCTTGTGGTTCTGGCCCTTTTCTTCGAGTTCCGCACACGCAA
Organism: uncultured Eubacteriales bacterium; assembly: GCA_900321505.1. GTDB lineage: Bacteria > Bacillota > Clostridia > Lachnospirales > Lachnospiraceae > Eubacterium_Q. The sequence continues at coordinate 1,344 of ONWK01000269.1, read as the reverse complement.
CAAGATCGAAGCTGTTTCGATCGGCGTTATCGCCATAATCCTGGCGGTATGGTCCAATTCCGGCACCTATATGCTGGAAACCTTCTCCAGCGATCTTGGAATGGTGCGTATGGTGAATTACGGTTCGCTCATTTTGCTGCCGCTTCCCGGAATATCACTGATCCTCTGTGTTACCCGTGAACTGGAGAGCATAACTCTGAAGCTTATGGAGATACTCGTAGGGCTGAATCTTCTGACACATATAATTGTCATCGGCTTCGGACTGGCTGATTACCATGATATTCTGCTCTTCACACATTTCAATTTCATTCTCGCTGCAGTGCTCGGAACCTTCCATGTAATCCGTGCTTTTAAGAGAAAACGTATCAGTGAATCCAATCAGATAGTGGTGCTAGGAACCTTTGGCGTGGTGATGTCCACGGGTATTGTGGATCTGATATTCTATTACATCGGCGGCGGATCTGATATGGCGCGTTTCACCCGCGTCGGACTTTTCATCTTTATTTCCGTGCTCACAATATACGAGGTAGGACAGCTGATCGAGATCAGACGCAAGAGCTATGAAGCGGATATGATGAAACGCCTGGCGCATCAGGATGGACTGACCGGTCTTGAAAACCGTCTGAGCTTCAACGAATTTGAGGAAGAGCTGAAAAGAAAGAAGGAAGGCTGCTGCATCATCGTCCAGCTTGATATAAATGATCTGAAGAAGATGAATGATAATTACGGTCATGTTGAGGGTGACAGGGGCATAAGGGCGGCTGCGGCGGTGATAAGTGAAAGCTTTGAAGAACCGTCACGTGTGTTCCGAACCGGGGGCGATGAGTTCATTGCGGTAATGAAGGGGACGGATAAGAAGAGGCTTCTAAAGGATTATGAGAGAAATGAAAAGAAGCTGCAGCAGGCGATAGAGGCATATAATAAAAATGAACAGCCTCCGGTGCCGCTTTCCATAGCCTATGGTATGGCCGAGTGTGACTGTACTTCGGACGATCCGGAGGAGAAGGAAAAACTGGCCGATGAGAGGATGTATGAACATAAGAAAATGTTGAAGAAGGGAAGGGCTCAAGCATAGGAGCAGGCAAAGAACCATCCCCGGAGTAGATTACGAGACTGCCCCGGAAAACCATATACAGGAGTAAAAAAAGAGCAGGCTTACAGAGAAATTAAAACAGGTTTTTACTGATTACCGCGACAAAACCGCGATCACCGAGAGCTTTTCAAAGCGATCCATCACTTATGGAGAACTGGATATCCTCAGCAGCCGTATCGCTGCAAAGCTTAGGGCTGAGGGCATCGGCAGAAATGATATAGTACCGATCATCCTTCCGCGGAAATATGAGT
>ONWK01000090.1 GCA_900321505.1 uncultured Eubacteriales bacterium | reverse complement strand
TGTTAAGGTTCGCTCAAATGATAATTATATAAGCTCGAACGATAGTTCAAGAAAAAATCAGGGTGGAACCATCCCTTGCGGTGGTTTTGCCCTGATTTTATAGCTGTTTTTTTACAGCCCCTATTTTAAGGTGCTTGAACATTTATTGCTTTGGAATGAATATGGTTGCGATGGTACCTGTATCGTCGTCCCTGTTCCGCAGGGTGAGAGTTCCGTTGCACATCAGCGCCAGTCTTTTTTTGATATTCAGAATGGCAGTGTGGGGCTGATCATTTTCTCCTGCGTTGTCGAGGCCCGGACCTGAGTCTTCTATGGTTATGACACTTCCGTCTTCATTTTCAACCGTTGTGATCTTAATGGTAAGAGGATCTGAATTCTCCGGATCCACACCGTATTTCACGGCATTTTCCACGATGGGCTGCAGTGTCAGCGGCGGCAGGCAGAATTCCATGTGCGGAGTATCAAATTCTATCAGAAGCTTGTCCTCGAAACGTACCTGTTCCACGGCCAGGTATGCCTGTGTATGAACCAGTTCCTCGTCGAAGGGGATCATATCCTGCTTCGCGATAGCGTTGAAGTTTTTCCTGAGATATGTGGTAAAATCCAGTGTTACCTTCTGGGCCTTCTGGGGATCCTGTTCGCAGAGGTAGTAAATGCTGGTCATGGTATTGTAGATGAAATGCGGTCGCATCTGCAGGACCGCGGTCTCGGTCTTCAGTATTGCGTTCTCTTCTTTCTGACGGATCTGTTCTGCGGCAACATCAGTCAACAGATATCCGAACATGAAGAGTGCGGCGACGGAGGTACCGATGACGATCATCAGGAGTCCGTAGGAGAACATCTGTATCAGTATACATCCCAGGGGGATCAGCAGGAAGACCAGGAAGGCCTTGATCTGCGAACGAGAGAAGACATCCCGTTTCATGATAATATATCCGATATTCAGGAAAGTCATCAGGGCAGGCGGGATGAGCAGCAGGAAGTAAAGCGGGCCGCGGAAGTATACATTGTCTTCAGTTTTATAATAGATCTTGTCAGTGAACTGTGTCACGATAAGAAGAACCAGATAGATTCCCCAAAGGAGTGATTCCAGCCGGAAGAGCAGGCTTTCTTTTATGTTTTCTCCGGCATAGTGAAGGATCTGAACTGAGAGCAGCGGAACCAACATGGAAGAGAAGAAGGATTCCAGGAAGATGCCGACCTCGGTAAGAAGCCAGAAATCCGATCCCAGGAAATAGAAAGATATCTGTTCTATAATATCCGAAGTGATATACGCGATCAGGATCGGAAAAAAACCATATAAAAGCGGCGGTTCCATCGCTCTGCATAGGGAGTTATCAGGTTGACAAAAAGTCCCAGAATTGCAAGGAGCAAACCGCTTATGGCCACTGTGAAATTAGTAATATCGATCCAGCTATACATTTGTTAGAACCTCGTTGTTCTTAAAAATAATGATCAGCCCACTATATCAGACCTGTTCCGGCCCGAAGTATTCCAGACTGAGCATGGTCAGATCATCAAACTGTTCAGCTTCCTTCACAAAATCATCCACCGATTCCCGGACGATGGAGAGAAGCTCCTGCGGTGATGCGTCAGGTTTTTTGTTCAGAGCCGTGATCATCCTGTCCGTGCCGAACATCTCAGTTTCGGCATTTGTAGCTTCCGGAACACCATCGGTATAGACAAAGATCTTATCTCCGGGTTTCAGGGTCAGCTCATATTCTTTATAAGTTATTCCGTTCATGCCACCTACCACAAAGCAGTGTTTGTCATTATACAGTTTAAACTGTCCGCTATCACTCAGGATTGCAGGTTTCTCATGCCCGGCGTTTGACGCTGTGAGTTTTCCTGTGGACAGTTCAAGGATTCCGAGCCATACGGTAACGAACATATCTTCTTTGTTATACGAACAGATGGATGAGTTTGCGTCCTTCAGGATCTGAGCAGGGGTTTTCCCCTGCATGGCCTGGTTCTCCAGAACAATCTTGGATGCCATCATAAAGAGTGCAGCCGGAACTCCCTTACCTGAGACATCGGCGATGATCAGACACAGATGATCATCATCGATCATGAAGAAGTCATAGAAATCACCGCCCACTTCCTTTGCAGGATCCATGGAGGCGTAGATATCAAATTCCTTTCTGTCCGGAAATGCAGGAAACTTCGAGGGAAGCATACTGCTCTGGATATTTGTGGCCAGAGCCAGTTCCGTACTGATACGTTCCTTCTCACTGTTAAGAGTAAGGACCTCCTTCGTATATCTGTCAATCTCCATAGCCAGATCGGAAAAGCTGTCAGCAAGCACTCCGATCTCATTTTTTACATGAATGTTATCCATTTTCTCGGAAACAGCATGGCTGTCCTTATCATTCATATAATCCTGAACGCCCTTTTTCACCCTTAATACAGGTGCGATGGCTTTCCTGTAAAGAAAGAGCATCAGCAGTCCGTTAATGGCTATAAGGAAAAGAAGTCCGAAGAGCATGGATCTCCTGACTTTAGCGATAAGGTCTTTCTGGAATTCACTCCAGTCAAAACGCAGGGTGAGTACACAGCGTTCTTCGCCTGTAAAGCATATCGGATAATAACCTATGTAATAGTGTTTGTCATCGTTATTATCATAATAGATCTCATAAAGAGTCTTTTCCGGAGCAGACTCTCCTTCCGAAAGGATCTTCTCCACAGCACTGTGTTCAGAGGCGGGATATTCGATGGATTTGCCGCAGATATCAATGTCTGTATAGGAATAAGAATCTGAATAGATACAGGACCGGGATTCGTCCACTATGCCTAACAGGTATATCCCGGAATAATTCAAAAGTCCGGTATTCTTCAGCTGGACAGCAATGTTACCATATAATCTGGATGCAACCTCACTCTGAACATCCGGGTCCAGGGCTTCCGGATCCTGAGCCCCTGACAGGCAGGAAATCCAAATTTCCTCAAATTCAGTACTGTCAGATATAACAGGATCTTTGCCATCCCGGGGGGCTGATGCCTCACCGGGGTGCTCTCTCATATATTTCAATCCCCAGGGCAGTATTCTGATATTTCTGAAAGTCATACTGACATTATTGAGATCCCGGTCAATCATCTCATTTTTGGAAGACAGGTACGCATCCCTGGTGATCACATAATCAGCGAATACCGTAAAAACAAGGGTCGCAACAAAGATGAGAATCATAATGATCCCCACCTGTATCACAAGTCTGTGTGTTTTTCCCTTTCGCCTGTCCTTCATTTCTGCAATGCTCCCGATGATTTTTTGGACAGTCATATAATATCACAATATCCCCATTCAAAAAAGTTCCATATTGGCACATTTTCCTTTAATTCCGGACAAGATGTTCCAAATTGGCACATCTCATGTCATGAAGGGAAATATGTGTTATAATACTACAGTGAGTGAAAAGTCGTCCTGAAAAATATGGGGGATTCATAAATCAAAGGAGTAAGGAGAAAGGGTATGGCTGAAGGTTATAAAATGTACCAGGTATCCACACTTCAGGCGCTGGCACTGGGATATTCCAGAGCGGTGATCACGGTGGAAGAGCTGCTGAAGGAGGGAGATACCGGACTTGGTACCTATGAAGATGTAAATGGAGAGATGATCGTTCTTGATGGTCATTGTTACAGGGCAAGGCACGACGGATCCGTGGTAGAAGCGGCTCCGGATGCGGGAATTCCCTTCTGTGCTGTATCAAAGCTCCACAGTGAAAGAGAGTTCCGGATGGGCGCCATGCCGGATATTCAGTCCATCAGGACTGAGCTGACCAGAAAGATAGAGGAGCGGTTCGGACTGAACAGTATGCATGTTGTACGGATAGACGGCACATTTGATAAGGTGGATGCCAGATCAGAGGCTCCTTACAGATCTCATCATGTCACATTGAAAACTGTTCTGGATTCCAATCAGACTGCATTTGTTTTTGAGAATATCAGAGGGTCTCTGGTTGGGGTTTACTATCCTGATCATATGGACGGAATCAACATGCCCGGATGGCACCTGCATTTTCTTTCAGAGGACAGGACGAAGGGCGGCCATGTCTTTGATGTATGCATGAAAGAGGGAACCGTAAAGCTCGACAAGATCAACCGGATTGAGATCAATCTGCCGCGGGATGCTGCATTTGATACCTATTCCCTGAAAACTGCTTCAGAGGATGAGATCAAGAAGGTAGAGAAGGGATGATGCTGAGTCAGATGGTATGACCCGTTTGCGGACTTATTTTAAGCGATACTGTAACCATATAACATAAAAAATCAAACTGACAGGAGGTGTACAGTGAAAGGGAAAACGAAGATCGCGATTGCAGCCGGGGCGCTGGGCGCAGGCGCAGTTGCAGTGGGCACAGGTGCCGGGGTTTTGTACAGCAAGACGGTAAGGCGCCCGAAGGAAACAAGTCAGGACATTATCGATGAGTTTGCTGACCGGGAGAAGATGGAAGCCTATATGGCCAAGCTGAAGCCTGTAAGTGACTGGATGGAAGAGCAGACCTTTGAGGATGTCCAGATCACGGCGGATGATGGTATTAATCTGCACGCCATATATCTTTCGGCAGGAGACAGGCACGACAAACTGGCGATCATACTTCACGGGTTTACCAGCAAGGCGGAGGACGGACTTTTCCACATCAAGGCATTTTATGATATGGGATATGATATCCTGGCTGTTGATCTCAGGGCACATGGCAAAAGTGAAGGCAAGTATGTGGGATTTGGCATCCTTGACAGATTTGACGTACTTTGCTGGATAAAATACGTCAGAGAAAGGTTCGGAAAGGATCAGAAGATCATCCTGCACGGAGTTTCCATGGGCGCAACTACAGCGCTTATGACTTTGGGCCTTCCGGAGATCAGGCAGGAGGTATCGGCGGTGATCTCTGATTGTGCATTTACCTCACCGGATGAGATATTCGCTCATGTGATGAAGAAGGATTATCATCTTCCTGCAGCTCCGTTTATGTCGCTGTATAATCTGATGACGAAGTATTCGGCCGGATATAGAGGAGATGAATATTCAACCCTGATGGCACTTGAGGAGAATGACAGTGTTCCAGTCCTCTTCATACATGGAAGCGAGGACAAATTTGTTCCTGTATGGATGGCGGAAAAGAATTATGAAGCCTGCAGATCCGAGAAGGAGAAGCTGATCGTAGAAGGCGGAGGACACGGCTCAAGTTCATATGAAAACCCGGAACTGTACATTAAAACTGAGAAAGAGTTCCTTGAAAGGATCGGAGGTTAATGCATGAAGGAACAGGAGACAGCTAAGAAGACCACTAAGGCTACGGCAAAGAAGACCGAGTAGGCCGCAGCAAAGCCTGCGGCAAAGAAGACCGAAAAGGCTGCAGCAAAGCCTG
>ONWK01000205.1 GCA_900321505.1 uncultured Eubacteriales bacterium | reverse complement strand
ATCACTGTGGGTGGTTTTGCTCCGGTTTCGGAAAGACCGTCGGGAAGATACAGCCTTCCGTAGATCCTCTTTCCATCCCGGTAGTATGAGAGTTCCTTTTTCATTATCAATAATCCTCTTCAGGATCAAAATCCTCATCCTCTATTTTTTCCATGGTAGGAGGCAGCAGAAACAGGGATTCCTTTTTCTTTCCGTCTGTTCGCGGCATGATCCGTTCTTCCACAACCTTCTCTTTATCTATATTGATCAGCAAAATCGAGATCCAGTTATTTACAGTTTTTTTGCCAAATACTTCCCATACTTTTTCGAATTCCACCGGATCATGGAAAACAATGGTAGATTTAATGTTCTCCAATGTATCGGGTTCCCACACGTCCTTCAGAAAGATCGTTTCGAAACCCTCATCTGCCATAATACTTCTTAGAATACGGTCTTTCCTGGCTTCTGCTTTTTCCGGATCTAATTTACTCCAATCGGTATTTTGTCCATATTGCAGCGATGCTGACGGATGGAAACACCAGAACAGTGGTTCCATATCCTTTACCGCAAGCGTGAAGCCCCCTCTGCTCATACTGAAAGGATAATTGAGCCCGAATCTGCTCTTATGATTGTTCATTTCATCAATGAATGCCGGGTTACGGCGCCGGCTTATAAATCCTCCGTGATCATAGTGATTGCACCATTGGCCTCTTGCATTCAGTGCATATCTGACAATACTGTTGACCGCCCTTACCCTGTTTTCATCGTCTTTTCTTTCCTGGTCTATCTTCGCGCGTAATCTTTCATCTTCTTCTGTAGGCATCGGCCTTTCAACAGGCCTTTCAACTCTTTTTCTGATCCTGCGCCATCCGCCGGCCTTCAAAAGCTCAACCAGTTCTACCTGACCGGGCTCGATCTGATTATCATATATTCTTTTCAGCAGCTCCTTATCAACCTGCTTCGTAATATTTCCCTTATTCAGTCTGGAGTATTTCGGAGGGTTTATTTTTATAAGTGCTGCAAAATCTCCCTTTGATCTGCTTCCTCTGCAAAGCTCTATCAACTCAGAAAGATGCCCTGTGTCAGGCATGTATGCTGCTTCAAAATCATCCAGATCTATTTCTTCCTGACCCATAAAGGGTATCACTTTATCATTGCCCATCGCATTGTCCTCCTGATATCTCCCAAACTATCATAGATTTCAACGCATGTCAATTGAGTTTTCGATGGAATTTCATGCAATTTTCATAATAATATCGGTTGATAATACTGCTGAAATCCGTTATCAGCATGCAGATCAGGCTGATAAATACTCCATAAGCGCCCTGCACCTGGCAGAGCGCAGGAGCTTCTCAAATGCAGACTTACAGAGCTGGCTTACCCTCGGCCCTGAAATATTGAGAATTCTCCCTATATCTTCAAAAGTCATTTTTTCATCACCATATCTCATTTTCAATATTTCCACTTCTCTCTTATTCAGGCTCTGCAGGCATTCATTCAGCTCCTCCTTCATATATTTCTGCATAACAGCCTCTTCTACGGAGCATTCATTTTCATCCCGGATCATTTCAACCAGCGGTGTTTCATCTTCTTCATACAGATCACTGTCCAGTGATTCAAGGTACCCCATACAGAAATACAGCTCCATATATTCATATACCTTATCCTTAGTAAGCTTAAGCTCATCTGCAATAAGTGTTACACGTGTGTCTTCATTCTTAATATCAGAATATTTATCATTCAGCTTATTAACCTTCCATATCCGCTCCCGCAGATTTTTGGGCATCTTAATTCCTGTACTGTACTGGGAATTAACTGCTTCCATTATGTAGTTTTTGATCCAGTATTCAGCATATGTACTGAGCTTACAGCCCTTATCAGGGCTATATCTTTGCCATGCTTTTGCAAGTCCTGTTAAGCCCTCCTGTATCAGATCCTCTTCAATATCACGGTTACCCACTGCCCTGCTGTAATAAGCGGCATTACATGCGATCAGCTTCACACAGGTTTCCATGCTCTCTTCATCACATTCTCCATATTCCAGAGACATATTTTCAATTGCATTTCTGAGATAACCGAAATATCTATACATAGAGCGCCTCCTTCATAAAATATAGAGCAGCACTTAAACGATGCATTGAATTTTATGTTTTTTTCACATAAAAACAGGCTTTGCTGTGAAATGTATAGGGATCGTATCACATTTTTCATTCATTTGTCAACAGATTTTTGCATTATTTTTTTACAATTGAAAATATGAAATTTTAATAAAATTATCGTACACTCATTTGAGCCATGCCCGGGAACAGATGAACCCTAATCCAGGTAAAGAATACTCAGGTGGCTTCCATCCAGTGCATTCAGGATTATCTCACCTATCACTCCATTGCTTGACACCTTGAAATCCCATGCCGGAACAAGGGTGCATTCTGTGGGATCTTCATCATTTGGCACAGGATAATAGATCAGAGTTGCCATGTTGATCTTAAGCTTCTGACCGTTAATATGACTCTTTTCGAAGTTCTCCGTGATTTCCTTAGAAAGTGATTCCATTACTGCGTCAAACTTCAGTACCTCGGCATTATCCGTCAGTTCTTCCGTCACCTCATAGCTGGCGATCATCGTTAAGCTTATCACGCCTTTATCAGTAACACCAAAATATGCGCTGTTTCCGAAAATACCCTTATATTCTCCCGAATGGAACATATCCCAGTCAACAATATATCCGTCAAGCACGGCCCCCGGAAACTCTTTGTTATCCTCTTCTTTCGAAACATAAAAGAGGATCTCATTCGTCTGGGGACTTCCCACGTCCTGACCTGTAATGCTGCGCAGGTCATCCCTGCTCATATCACAATAAAGCATATCCTTGGAGAATTTCATAACCATCCGGCAGAGATCATCCTCCGAGCTCTGGGTACGGTTTGGTCTGTCTTTAAAGACCTCCTTCAGAAAAACGCCGTTCCAGTATATTGAGTTCAGTCCGTCCACGGAAAACCATACCTGCTCTGCACGGTCACAGGTCGGATCCCCTATCACATCTCCCGGATTTTTCGGATAAAGTGATATAAACTTCTCAGCGGATTCCCTGCTGTAGCCTATTCCCAACTGATAATCCGTATCAAGATATGTGCCTTCATATGTATGCCAGAAATATTCACTGTTGTCCACCCAGGATTCTGTCGTTGACTTCTCCGAATATTCATAACTGTAATCGCCGGCGTGCTGGGTTATATAGCCCCCCGCATCCCAGATCAGCCGTAATGAATCTCCGCCCTCAGCGGACAGAGTGCGTTTCACCTCTTTCGCAGTATCCCCGAAAATATTCTGTACCGTCTCCTTCTCCTTAATCCGGTCCTCGGTAACAGAGTTCAAACGAAATACATGCATCATATCCGTATCTCTCATCAGCTGGGTAATGCTGATCTCCACCGGGATGCCGTCCAATGTGGTATTTCCTTCCCAGATCGGATCTCCGCTGAGCTGTGCTGCGGGAAGGGCTCCCGTGCGGCCGCCCTCGGTCACCTTTGTTTCCTGGGATGTTTTCTCCGGATCATTTTCCTCTGATGCCGCAACCGCTGCGGTTGTTCCGTTATCCCCATAACCTGTGATCTTTTCTGCTTCCTGCTTCCCGCAGGCGGAGCAGAGGATCGCAAGTACAGTGACTGCTGCTATGTTTTTTAACCTTCTCCTGATCATATTTTCCTCCTGATCCACCGACTATAACCTTTGTGAACGATCAAAAAAAATCGTTCACAAAGGTATATATTTTGTTCAACACCGCATGAATAATAAAAGATGGCGAAAAAAATGTATTTCGGACCGATCATTTTTATCATGGGGAGATTGAACAGTAACTGATTTTTCACATGATAACATCGAAATGTTTCAGAAATGCATCATTTTGCAAACTTTTTTTTTCTAAATATTATAATCAGTTGTGAAGTATTGTAAAACCCCCTTAATTCTGATACAGTACTTTTATCTGTTCAGTGTAAGGAGCTGTTACAGAATAGCTTTTTAAAGATGGCTATCCATCAACAGCTCCTAAGGAGTTATACTTTGGGGACTTTCGAGAATTCTCTGGCTAATTTCATAAATGATGCTGCCAGCGGGGACGCTGTACGGCATCTTGCCGATTGCGGGTTCACCGTAACGGAGATCGCTGTACGGCTTTCCTTTCCTACTGAAAAGAAGCGTGTCTCGGAAATGGTCTGGAAGCATTACATCGAAACCGGCAGGATCTCACTCACGGAGCCTGCAGGTGAAAGCCTGCGTAAGGTCTCATATGTTAAGGATGAGGGACCCTACGGACGGGTATCCATGCGTCAGGTGGTAACCGAGATACCTGCGCCGGAGCAGCCTTATATCCGCTGCGATTTCGGCCGGCGGCTGTATGCAGGGAGGGAACGCTTCCTTCAGGAGCTGGAAAAACTTGATAAGGGTGACAGGGAATACATCCTCGATCTGCCGTGGCCTCTCACAGATGTATGGCATATAGCCGATGAACGCATGGCACGTATAGCCGAAGCACTGCTTTAAGAAAGGACGTTACAAATGACTGCTATCGTAAGAAAACAAAAAAGGAAACTGCTTGGGTTCTGCCTGCTGCTTTTTGCAGTCCTCGGCCTTACCGCCTGCGGAAATAATGTCCCGGAAAACCGGGTTTTTTCTGTTGATGACATGGATGGTAAGGTCATAGGTGTACAGCTGGGAACCACCGGAGATATCTATGTCTCCGACATGGAGGGTGATGAAGCCGGCACTAAGATAGAAAGGTACAACAAAGGCGCGGACGCCGTATCCTCGCTGAAACAGGGAAAGCTTGACTGTGTAGTCATAGACCAGCAGCCTGCAAAGGCTTATGTAAGACAGAATACCGAGCTCATGATCCTTGATGAAGAGTTCACCATAGAGGAATATGCCGCAGTGATCGCCAAAGATAATGAGGAGCTGCTGCGTGAATTCAATGATGCTCTGGAAACCCTTCAGAATAACGGTACACTTACAAAAATAATCAATAACTACATTCCCAATGAGCTTTCTGGTGAGACGGAGCCCTTCACCTATGTTTCAACGGTAACTGACGGCGAACCCCTGAAAATGGCAACAAATGCCCAGTTCCCTCCCTACGAGTACTATGAGGGCGGAACCATCATCGGCATAGATGTGGATATAGCCAGGGCTGCTGCAGATATCATGGGGCGTACTCTTGTTGTAACGGATATGGAATTTGATTCCATAATAAATGCAGTAAGCTCCGGCAAGGCTGACATCGGTCTTGCAGGCTTCACCGTAACCGACGAACGTAAAAAACAGATCAATTTCTCCGATTCCTACACAACCTCCAAGCAGGTCATCATCGTCAGGGACAATGATGCGATAAAGGAATCCCAGAGCTTTACCGGCAAGCTTTACAATAACTTCATCAAGGACAACCGTTGGGAATATCTTCTTCAGGGTCTGCTGAATACCCTGATCATCACCGTATGCGCGATAATCATCGGCTCCGTACTCGGTTTCCTTTTGGCGCTAATCCGCGTGGGACATGACAAGAACGGTTCCTTGAAGATCCCGAATCTCATTGCAAAGCTTTATGTCACGATATTCCGCGGCACACCCATGGTGGTACAGCTGCTGATCATTTACTTCGTTATCTTCGCTTCCGTAGATATCAATAAGATCCTCGTGGCGGTCATAGCCTTCGGACTTAATTCCTCCGCCTACCTTTGCGAGGTCATCCGTTCAGGTATCATGTCGATCGACGAAGGCCAGTTTGAAGCAGCTAAGAGTCTGGGCCTCAGCTACTCTACCATGATGAAGAACATCATCCTTCCCCAGGCTTTGAAGAACGTGCTTCCTGCCATCGGAAACGAATTCATTTCACTGCTTAAAGAGACCTCCATTGCAGGTTATATCGGCCTGCAGGATCTTACCAAGGGCGGCGACATCATCCGCAGCATCACCTATGAACCGCTGCTTCCGCTGCTTGCCGTAGCGCTGATCTATCTGCTTATAGTCCTGCTGCTTTCGGCGCTTGTGTCCAAACTGGAAAGGAGGCTGAAGAAAAATGAGCGATAATCAAATACTCTTATCCGTAAAGGATCTGAAAAAATCCTTTGACGGAAATGAGGTCCTTAAAGGGATCACAATGGATATAAGAAAGGGCGAAGTGATCTCCGTTATCGGTCCCTCAGGCTGCGGTAAATCCACCTTCATCCGCTCCCTCAACCTTCTGGAGGTACCGGACAGCGGAAGTATTAAACTGGACGGGGAGGAGATCACCGGCAGAAGCGACAGTGAACAGCGAAAGATCCGTGAGCGGATCGGAATGGTATTCCAGCAGTTCAACCTTTTCAAAAATATGACGGTTAAGGCAAATATCACTCTCGCGCCCGTAAATCTCGGTCTTATGAGTAAGGAAGAGGCCGAAGCGGAGGCTCTCAGGCTGCTGGATAGTGTGGGGCTTAAGGATAAGGCGGATAATTATCCCTCTCAGCTTTCCGGCGGACAGCAGCAGCGTGTAGCCATCGCAAGATCCCTTGCCATGAAGCCGGAGATCATGCTCTTTGACGAACCCACCTCCGCTCTCGATCCCGAGATGGTGGGCGAAGTCCTCCGTATCATGAAGGATCTGGCGGCCTTTGGCATGACCATGGTTGTGGTCACCCATGAAATGGGCTTTGCCATGGGCGTTTCCAGCCGGGTTATCTTTATTGATAAAGGCATGATCCAGGAAGACGCCCCGCCGAATGTGCTTTTTACAAATCCTCGAAATGCACGGCTGCGGGAATTTCTAAGTCACGTGCTGAAATAGACGATCGCGATCGCGATCGAGTAGGAGGCGGAACCCGCCTCCTACTCGATGTCGCGTTTTTCTATTGTTGTAACTGTTCAGCACCCTACGACTCCGGTTGCTTTTCCCAGGATAACCCTTTTCTGCTGATATTTTCCAGGGCTTCTTCAAGCGGCATGGGTTTTCCGAAGAAGTAACCCTGCGCTCTTTCACAGCCCAGTTCCTTTAAAATCTCGAAATGTGTTTCGGTCTCAACGCCTTCACAGAGAGGAGAAAGCCCCATACCCCGGGCTCCGCTGATGATGTAGCCCATCAGCTTTTTGGTCTTCGGATTTTTATCAAGACTGCGGAGGAAGACCAGATCCAGCTTCATTACATCGAAGGGATATTCCACGATGGTATTCAGCGATGAATAACCGCTGCCGAAATCATCCAGCCAGATATGATAGCCCAGCTTACGCATTTTATCACACTCTGACTTGATGAAGCCCACGTTGTCATTAAGGGCGCTTTCTGTGATCTCAAGGTCGATCATATTTCTCGGGACATCATATTCCGCCCGTGTCTCCTCAACCTTACCGAAGATGTCACAGAGCTCGAAATCCAGCCTGGAAATGTTGATGGATACAGGAACCACCGGCTTTCCGGCCTCCTTAAGCATCACATAATCCTTACATACCCGGCGGATCACATATTTATCAACCAGATGTATCAGATGGAACTGCTCCAGTGTTTCTATAAAATCCCCGGGTGAAAGCATTCCCAGCCTGGGATCCTTCCAGCGTACCAGAGCCTCGTAGCCGCAGACCTCACCACTATTTACCCTGATCACAGGCTGATAATATACCTGTATATATTCCTTTTCTATCGCTTCATCAATATGATCCACCACATACTGCTGCTTTTTGAGATTATCCCTGAGCATTTCATCGTATACACAGTAATTCAGATCATGTCTGCCCTTTATGCTGTTGCAGGCAAGTCTCGCATGGTCGCAGGCAAGACCGATCTCCGGACGCCTGTCCTCCATATGATAGATTCCGGCCTTGATCCTCACCTTTTTATTGGGGTCATCGGACATCAGCACGCCGCGGTATACAGCCTCCACCTTCGGAATGACCGAATCCCTTCTTCCGCAGCAGCATACCACAAAATGATCATCCGAAAACCGCGCTACGATCCCGCCGCTGAAATTTTCACGGATGACACGTGCAAGATCGCACAGCAGCTCATCACCCTTTTTGAAACCGTATCTCTCGTTATACAGCTTGAAATTCGGTATATCAAAATGGATGAATGATATGTCCTGCCTCCAGCTTTCCGGTGAAGCAAGCATCATCTGTACCTTATGATAAAAAAATGACATGGAGAAAAGGCCTGTCAGCTGATCGGTATCCTGATTATTTGCAAGGATCTCCGCTTCGGCATAGGAATTCCGGTTTCTGTTGAAATATTCATTCTGATCAACATCTATGATGAATACATAGAAAAAACTGGAACCGTTCATCCAGTGGAGCAGATGTCCGAAATCTTCAACATATTTCTCCTCACCCTGCTTGGTTTTTATACGGTAACGCACATAATCATGACGTTTTTCACCGATCTCCGTCTGAGCCATGATCTGGTTCTCAACCCGGTGCAGATCCTCGGGATGTACCATTCCCTTGAAGGAACCGCCGACATATCTGAGGAAATCTTCATAATCCTCACAACCGTACATCCTGACTATATTTGTCTCCGCAAAAAGGATCTTCTCATCTCCGCCGGCCTCATAAATAAAAAAACCGCCGGGCAGTCCTGTCGGGATCATTCCGCCGGTATTGGTTTCGTAAAATTTCTCCTGCATTGCCTGGCCCTCCTGCTGTTTCAAGTCAAATACCTCGCGGCTTTCGCCAAATGGGCATGCAAGCATGTCTGTCCGGTTCATTGCCCGCGGCAATTAAAACTTAGTACCAGCCATATTTTACCACTATAGATTTCCCGTTACAATGAAAAAAGCACCGGATTATCTTCCGATGCTCTGTGAGGTGCTGAACGGATTTGAACCGATGATCAGGGAGTTGCAGTCCCACGCCTTACCACTTGGCTACAGCACCTTAGGTATAAGGTTGAGTCCACCAAACTTAGCAAGGTGGGAGGAGCCCTTATATCCGAATGCAGCGATCATGACGCCATAAAATAATCCCATGTATAATATGGGAAGCTCCCCGAGTAGGGCTCGAACCTACAACAACTCGGTTAACAGCCGAGTGCTCTACCATTGAGCTATCGAGGAATCCTGAATCCGGAAAGTAATCAGACATATTCCGAACATATCAATGATAACAAAAACCACCTTTTATTTCAAGAGTTTTTTTCAAGTTCATCAAATACTTTCCTCAGATAGAACGAATTGACCGCAGCAATTCCCGCTCCTCCCAAGAGGATCCAGAATGGGAGAGCGTATATGAAACTTGCCGGAGAAAGAAAAAGCCAGATAAAAGGCAGTAAAGTGGTCACTGTAAAAGTCAGCGTATACGATAAACGGCCGACCGCCATCCTCCAGGCATTATCGAAGTGAACAGCAAGAGTATTATCATATCTGGCT
>ONWK01000203.1 GCA_900321505.1 uncultured Eubacteriales bacterium | reverse complement strand
GCCATAGGCGGACAGGTGAGCTGCTCCCGTGCAGTGGTAGACTCAGGCTGGAAGCCGAAGGAGATGCAGGTGGGTCAGACCGGAAAGACTGTACGTCCTCATGTATATTTCGCAATCGGTATCTCAGGTGCGATCCAGCATGTGGCAGGTATGGAAGAGTCTGATATCATCATCGCGATCAATAAGGACGAGACAGCACCGATCTTTGATGTTGCTGACTATGGTGTTGTAGGTGATCTTAACAAGATAGTTCCGGATCTTACAAAGAAGATCCTGGAAGCTAAAGCTGCAAAGGCTCAGTAAGATTATAGTCCAAATACATATGAAGCCGGGTTAAAAACCCGGCTTCTTTTATAAAAGAGAGGTATCTGATATGAAAATTGGTCTGATCATAGCCATTGAAAGAGAATTAAAGGCTTTTTTGGAAAACGGCGGAGAAATAACAACAAAACAGGTCGGAGGACGGACAATATTCAGTACGGAGATGTTCGGGCATGAAGTGTCAGCTGTTCTTTCCGGCTACGGAGAGATCGATGCGGCTGCTTCGACCCAACTGCTGATCCTTGAGACCGGATGTGATCTGGTAATGAATTTCGGTGTGACAGGGGCTCTGATACCGGAGCTTAAGGTTGAGGATCTTTTTGTAGTCAGCCGTGTACTGAACTATGATTTTGATATCTCCCCCATTGATCCTGTGAAGAAGTATCAGTATCTTGAGTATCCTGATGAGTTTATTCCATTAAACGGGGAAATGGTGGAAAAAGCGATCGGTATAATGCCGCAGCTGAAGAAGGTTACAGTTGCCAGCGGCGGCAGATTTATAGAAAAAAAGGAAGATAAGGATGCTCTGGCAGCATTGGATTGTCAGATATGTGATATGGAGATCGCTGCGATCGCAAGAATATGTCTGACAAACGGGGTTAGATGCCTGTCAATAAAGTGCATAAGCGATACTTACGCAGGAGACGGCGGAGACTTTAATCAGAATGTGATCAGAAGTGCGGAAGTGGCTTTTGGTGTATTGAAGGAAATCATAAAGGCCTTATAGCAGGACCGTCACCCATCAGAACGAGGCAGGAGAGAAATGTATATAACATCACTTATCCTTTTTATTATGGCAGTAATACTGTACATATTTGATTATTTTGTATTTCACTATCTTAAACAGGATATGCATTTTAAAAAGCCCTTTATGAAGAAACCTGAGAAGCCGTTTCTGGCATTTCTTGTAGGTTTGCTCGCAACGAATCTGCTGTCCGGATCCATAATAATCCTTCTTCTTGCTGTATTTACAAGGTGAATATGCGGTAACTGTTCGTTATCCCGGGCTCCGGCTGAGGCGGTAAACGGCAGCAAAGTCAGGACAGCGATCAAAAACCTTGAAAAATATGGTAGACTATGAAAAAATAATGTGTTATAATCTTGTGGCTTGTGGGATTTTGATAGTATCATGATCCTGCAGGCCACGTTTTTTGAAGGATGACGTCGGAGAAGGACGTTCAGTATAAGGAGGAAGAACCAATGAGTTTATCTGTTGAGAAGCTTGAAGGAAATATGGCGGATCTTACGATCACAATACCTGCTGAGGAATTTGAGAAGGCTCTTAAGGGAGCTTATAACAAGACAAAGAGCAGATTCCAGATGGCAGGCTTCCGCAAGGGCAAGGTGCCCATGGCATATATCGAGAAGGTATATGGTCCTGAGGTATTCTATGAGGATGCCGCAAATGATCTGATCAATAAGACCTATCCCGAGGAAGTGGATGGTATCGAGCTTGATATCGTATCACGTCCTGAGATCTCGGTAAGCCAGATCGAAAAGGGTAAGGATTTTATCTATGTGGCAAAGGTTGCTGTACGTCCCGAGGTTAAGCTTGGCGAATACAAGGGCATCGAGGTTGAGAAGGATGATATCTCCGTATCCGATGAGGAAGTAAAGGCTGAGATATTAAAGACCCAGAAGGAGAACGGACGTAAGGTTGCTGTTACCGACCGCCCCGCAAAGCTGGATGATGAAGTAAAGATCAATTTTGAAGGCTTTGTTGACGGAGAGGCATTTGAAGGCGGCAAGGGTGAGGATTATGCGCTGACCCTTGGTTCCCATTCATTTATCGATACCTTTGAGGACCAGATCGTTGGAAAGTCCATCGATGATGAGTTCGATGTAAATGTAACCTTCCCCGAGGAGTATCAGGCAGAGAAACTTGCAGGAAAGCCGGCAGTATTCAAGGTTAAGCTGCTCGGTATTACCGAGACACAGCTCCCCGAGCTTGATGATGATTTCGCTTCCGATGTATCTGCATTCGATACCTATGCTGAGTATGAGCAGGATGTGAGAAAGACTCTTGAGGTTCGTAAGAAGGATTCTGCTGAGAGAGCTAAGGAATCCAAGGTTATCGAGAAGCTGATCGAGACCTCTGAGATGGATATCCCCGAACCCATGATCGAGCTTCAGCAGGACAGAATGCTTGAAGATTTCGGCATGCGTCTTTCCTATCAGGGACTTAAGCTTGAGCAGTATCTGCAGATCACCAAGATGACAAAGGATGATCTTAAGGAGCAGATGAAGCCGGATGCCATCACACGCATCAAGTCCAGCCTTGTAGTTGAGGCTGTTGCAAAGGCAGAGGCAATCGAAGTCAGTGAAGATGAAGTAAATGAAGAGCTTGGCAAGATGGCAGAGTCCTATCAGATGGAGGTTGAGAAGTTCAGAGAGATGGTAGGCGACAGAGAGATCGATGCCATCAAGAATGACCTTAAGAACCGTAAGGCTGTCAAGCTTATGGCAGACAGCGCCGTTGAGGTTGAGGCAGCTGCAAAGGACGCTGAGTAACAGAATAACAGATAAAAGGGGGTTATGAAATGGCATTGGTACCTACCGTCATAGAGACCAGCAGCCGCGGTGAGAGGGCGTATGATATATATTCCAGATTGCTGAAGGAGCGTATCATTTTCCTCGGAGATGAGGTGAATGATGTGACTGCAAGTCTTGTGGTCGCACAGCTGCTCTTCCTGGAGTCCGAGGATTCCACAAAGGACATCAATCTCTATATCAACAGCCCCGGAGGATCCGTAACTGCGGGTATGGCTATCTATGATACAATGAAATATATTAAATGTGACGTATCCACGATCTGTGTGGGAATGGCTGCCAGCATGGGCGCTTTCCTGCTTTCAGGCGGAACAAAGGGCAAGAGATTTGCACTTCCGAATGCTGAGATCATGATCCATCAGCCTCTCGGCGGTATGCAGGGCCAGGCGACGGATATGCAGATCGCCGCACAGCATATGCAGCGGACCAAGGAGAAGCTTCACAGGATCCTGGCTGAGAACTGCGGAAAGACCTATGAGGAGATCCTTGCAGACTGTGAGCGTGACAACTGGAAGACTGCTCAGGAAGCCGCTGAATACGGACTGATCGATCAGGTGGTAGTTAACAGAAAGTAAGAGATCGAGGAAGAAAAAGTGGCAAATCGTATAGATGAAAAAAAGGTAAGATGTTCTTTCTGCAATAAATCCCAGGATCAGGTCCGTAAGCTGATCGCAGGTCCGGGAGTCTATATCTGCGACGAATGCGTGGATATATGTACGGAGATCATCGAAGTTGATAATGCCAGGGACAGGGATTCGGGAGAGATCAACCTCCTGAAACCCAAGGAGATCAAGGCATTTCTTGACGAGTATGTTATCGGACAGGAGGCGGCAAAGAAGGCTCTTTCCGTTGCCGTATACAACCACTATAAGCGCGTGCTTTCCGGCCGCTCCTTTGATGTGGAGCTCCAGAAGTCCAATATCATCATGGCAGGGCCTACCGGATCAGGTAAGACCTATCTGGCCCAGACCCTTGCAAAGCTTCTGAACGTTCCCTTTGCCATCGCTGATGCGACAACACTGACCGAGGCCGGTTATGTGGGCGAGGATGTGGAGAATATTCTGCTGAAGCTTATACAGGCTGCGGATTATGATGTGGAACGTGCGGAAAAGGGTATAGTATATATCGACGAGATCGATAAGATCACAAAGAAGAGTGAAAATGTTTCCATCACCAGAGATGTATCAGGTGAGGGCGTACAGCAGGCGCTTCTGAAGATCATTGAGGGAACCATGGCATCAGTGCCTCCGCAGGGAGGAAGAAAGCATCCCCAGCAGGAGCTTATCCCCATCGATACCACAAATATCCTCTTTATCTGCGGCGGTGCATTTGACGGACTCGATAAGGTGATCGAGAACAGGATAGGAAAGAAGTCCATCGGATTCAATGCCGAGATCGAAGATAAGAAGCTTGGAGATACCGGCGATATACTGAAGCAGGTTCAGCCTCAGGATTTCGTAAAATACGGTATCATTCCGGAGTTTGTCGGACGTGTTCCGGTTATAGTAACACTGGATCAGCTGGACGAGGATGCTCTTGTTAATATCCTTGTGAAGCCTAAGAGCGCCATCACAAAGCAGTATCAGAAGCTGTTTGAGCTGGATGATGTTGAGCTTACCTTTGCGGAGGATGCATTGCGGGAGATCGCAAAGGAAGCCATGGAGAGGAATACCGGAGCCAGAGGCTTACGTGCTATCATGGAGAAGTCCATGATGGATCTTATGTATGAGATCCCCTCGGACGATACCATCCAGAGTGTATTCATCACCAAGGAGACGATCACTGACGGTGTTGACCCGGTAAAAAGCTTCAGGGATAAGCCGAAGACACGGCGCAGCAGGATACGTCAGGCAGGTACAGGAACCGGCGGACCCGATTCGGGATATGCCGAATCACCATACTAAATGACTGAATGGCTCACAATGGTGCTGCAGATATTGCATGCGGAACTTTATGCGGTGTGGGACATTTACAGCTGATAAGGACAAAAAGATATGATAATAAAGCAGTCGGAGCTTGAAACCGTTTGCGGCATTACCAGTAAACTTCCGGAGCACGATGCTCCGGAGTTTGCTTTTGCAGGCAAATCCAATGTGGGGAAATCCTCCCTGATAAACGGGCTGATGAACCGGAAGAACCTTGCCCGTACCTCACAGCAGCCGGGTAAGACCCAGACGATCAATTTCTACCGGATCAATCAGGAATTCTATTTTGTGGATCTTCCGGGCTACGGATATGCAAAGGTGTCCGAGACGGAAAAGGTAAAATGGGGAAAGATGATAGAGAGATATTTAAGAAGCAGTAAGACGCTGCAGCTGGTATTTCTCCTGATCGATATAAGGCATAAGCCTGGTGAGAATGACAGGCTCATGTATGACTGGATCTGTTCAAACGGTTTTAAACCGGTAATAGTTGCAACCAAGCTTGACAAGATCAACCGCAGTCAGAAGGATAAGCAGATCAAACTGATACGAGAAACGCTTTCCTGCGGTATGGAAACAACAATAATCCCGTATTCCGCGATCACAAAGCAGGGCAGGGATGAACTGTTGACGTTGATGGGTGAACACATGAAAGGAGATGAATAAATGGATCTTATACCCAGCTTTTCAGTAGACCATACAAAGATCGTTCCGGGCATCTTCACCAGCAGGGTGGATCAGGTGGGCAGCGAAACCGTAACAACCTATGATATAAGGGTTACGAAGCCGAATGCTGAGCCGGCTGTGGATGTGGCAGCCATGCATTCTCTCGAGCATATCATAGCCACCTTCCTCAGAAATGATCCTGAATGGAAGAATGAAGTAATATACTGGGGACCGATGGGATGCCTTACCGGGTTTTATCTTATCCTTAAAGGCGGACGGGCTCCAAAGGAAATATTGGGACTGCTGCTCAGTGCCTTCAGGGCGGTAAAGAACGAGAATACTGTTCCGGGCGCAACAGCCGAGAACTGCGGCAACTTCCATATGCATAATCTTGAAATGGCAAAATGGTACGCTGAGAGATTCGCAGATTATCTTGAAGCGAATATTGATAATGATGATATATTTGAATATCCGAAGACCGAAAGACTTGTCACAGGAAAGGGACAGCAGTTCTTTGATTCGTAGTAAGTGACGGAATCAGATAAAGAACAGATGGGAGGCGCGGCAGCGCCTCCCGTTTATTCTTTCCCAAGTAATTCGTTCATCAGATAACTGTACACTTCGGTACTCTTGGCCCGCCAGCTGTCACAGATAGAGACTGCAAGGCTTCTGCTGGGCACATTGAATTTGAGATCCAGAAGGGTCTCCTTACGTTCCTTGATGAAGCATTCAACGGTGTATTCCTGATTATCATTCTGGTAGTAATCCGCGTAGATCTCGGATTCATTTTTCAGATTGATCTTCTCAGCCTTGAAATAATCAAGGATCTCCTGCTTGATGGTGTTGGGAAGCCGGTTCTCCAGATAGAAAAGGGCTTCTTCACCGAGGTTGGTGATCTTATAATGCTGGGTATCACGGATGGTGCTTACCGAAATAAAACCGGAATCTATAAGCTCCGACAGGGACTCATGGATATTGAACATGGTAGTATAACCGTGGTCCAGTATAAAGCTGGAAAGCTGCGTATTGGTGAGTGTATACTCATCGATACGGTCAAGCATATATAGTATGATCATTTTATAGAGGAAAAGTCCGTCCATATAAAAGCTCCCTTCAGAATTCATTTCTTAGAATACTCCAACAACGAAAAAAAGACAATGTATTTTCAAAAATGATTTGCTACCGAAGTTACGATATGATATGATGAATCACGAAATCAGCAGTTTCGTTCGAAAACTGCGGCGTTTTTCGCCATTATCCCTTAATGATTATACGTTATAATTGAGAATAACAGGAGAATCATATGAATTACGGCAGTATGAAGATTGCGGAATTACGTGATATAGCTGCAGAAAAAGGCATCCGTAATACGGAAGGCATGAAGAAGAAGGAGCTTGTGGAGCTGCTTCTTAATGTTGATCTCATGATGAGCAAAAAGGCTGAGACGGCTGAGCCTGCGAAGGAGACGGCTGACGAAGATCCCGGGAAGGCTGCTGAGGGACAGAAAAAACCTGCCGCAGAGAAGTCGAAGAGACAGGGCGCGGATAATGTGAGAAAGCCTGCCCGGAATGAAGCCGGCAGGCCGGCTCAGGATGAAGCAAGGAAGAATTCTCAGGATGAGAGCAGACGGCCTGTTCCCGATGAAGGAAGGAAGCTTTCTCAGGATGATGCAAGACGGTCCGTTCCGGATGAAGTAAGGAAACCTGTTCAGGATACAGCGGGAAAATCCGAGGCTGTCGGTACAAGGAATGCGGCGGCAGAGGAAGCAAAGCAGACGCCGGAACAGAAACCGGCAGCGGGAGAAGAGGGCTCCGATTATAATGCGGATCTTGATTCGGGAAGCAGAGCAAACGGTATCCTTGAGGTCATGTCCGAAGGCTTCGGATTTATAAGAAGTGATAATTATATGCCGGGAGAGAGGGATATATACGTATCTCCTGCACAGATAAGACGTTTTAATCTGAAGACCGGTGATATCGTGACCGGTCCCATCAGGAGAAAGGTTCTTCCCAACGAGAAGTTCCAGGCGCTGCTTTTCATTGAGGCTGTGAACGGACAGGATCCCGAGACAGTCGCAAAGAGAAAGGCTTTTGAGAGCCTTACCCCCATTTTCCCTGAAGACAGGATACGTCTGGATTATACCGGAGCGCCGATCTCACTCAGGATAGTTGATTTCTTCTCGCCTATCGGAAAGGGACAGAGAGGGATGATCGTATCTCCGCCCAAGGCCGGAAAAACCACACTGCTGAAGCAGATAGCAAAGAGGATCAGTGTTGCCTATCCCGAGATCCATCTTCTGGTGCTGCTTATCGATGAACGGCCGGAGGAGGTTACGGATATAAAGGAATCCATAGTTGCGGCCAATGCGGAGGTGATATACTCCACATTTGACGAGCTTCCCGAGCATCATAAGAGGGTTTCGGAAATGGTGATCGAACGGGCAAAGCGCATGGTGGAAGCCGGCAAGGATGTGGTCATACTTCTGGACAGCCTTACCCGACTTGCCAGAGCTTACAACCTTACGGTTACACCCAGCGGAAGAACGCTTTCGGGCGGACTGGATCCCGCAGCTCTCCACATGCCGAAAAAGTTCTTCGGCGCCGCAAGAAATATGCGCGAGGGCGGAAGCCTTACGATACTTGCGACCGCACTGGTTGAGACGGGCAGCCGTATGGATGATGTGGTTTTTGAGGAATTCAAGGGAACCGGAAATATGGAGCTGGTGCTTAACCGTAATCTGTCAGAGAAGCGGGTGTTCCCGGCCATAGATATAGCAAAATCCGGAACACGCCGTGATGATCTGCTACTGTCACAGGAAGAATCCGAGATACTCGGTCTGCTTCACAGCCAGATGAGAGGGAGCAGGGTGGATGAGGCAACGGAGGAGATAATAAAAGCTTTCGGACGGACAAGAAATAATCTGGAGTTTATGGATATGGCGCGGAAGCTGTTCGGCAGGAATTTAAGATAAAGGCTGTTTCAAAGCCTTGCGAAGAATGAAAAAGTTCTGCTTGCATTTATTAATACGATATGCTAAAATTGCGTCTGTTGCTGGTATGGGATCGAGGCATGCCCATTTTGCGGCGGCATGCAGTGTCTCATATACGTTAGGGCTTTTTTGAAGATAATGCCCTTGAAAAACAAAGGAGAGAGTTATGAAAGCAGGAATTCATCCCGATTATTATCAGGCAAAGGTTGTCTGCAACTGCGGTAATGAGTTTGTAACCGGTTCTACCAAGAAGGAGATCCACGTGGAGATCTGCTCCAAGTGCCATTCTTTCTATACAGGTACACAGAAGGCTACAAAGGCACGCGGACGTATCGATCAGTTCAACAAGAAGTACGGCGTACAGCCGCAGTAGCCTGAAAACGACTGTTACTATTCGCGAATGCGAAGCAGTAATCGCTCCTGGCGCAGCGGCAGAAAGTGCCGTAAACGGTGTATGCGCGCGAAGCATAGATGCACCTGTACTGCCCTGGCGATCCGCGGATAGTAGCACGAAAAAGGTTGAGACACACGGTCTCAACCTTTTTTCGGGTTATGCAGTAAGAGGTTTTTAGGGAACCTCATTTTAATCAGTATCAGATCGTGTGAAAGGCATATTATGAAGAGAGTTGGTATCGGCGGACAGGCAGTGTTGGAGGGCATAATGATGAAGGGCCCCGAAAGCTATGCCCTTGCCGTCCGGAAAGAGGACGGTGAGATAGCTACGGAGCTTACACCCTATATATCCTTCGGTGAGAGAAAAAAGCTGAACCGCATTCCCATTGTCCGCGGAGTTGTTAATTTTGTTGAGTCGCTCTATATCGGAATAAAGACACTTATGGCTTCCTCCGAGTATTTCCTGGATGAGGAAGAGGATGATAAGAAGAGCGGAAAGAAGGAAAAAGGT
>ONWK01000201.1 GCA_900321505.1 uncultured Eubacteriales bacterium | reverse complement strand
GCAGGTCCTACGCGGTCGTCGAAGGCCTTGGGAATTATATAATCTGCCGTAAGCTCTTCGTCGGAAATGAGTCCTGCAAGAGCTTCCGCCGCTGCCATCTTCATCTCCTCATTGATATCCTTTGCCCTTACATCAAATGTTCCTCTGAATATACCCGGGAAGGCAAGGACATTATTGATCTGGTTCGGGAAGTCGCTGCGGCCTGTAGCGATAACAGCCGCTCCGCCCGCCTTTGCATCCTCCGGGAATATCTCTGGTGTGGGATTCGCGCAGGCAAATACTATTGCATCCCTGTTCATGGTCTTAACCATATCCGTGGTCACGGTGCCGGGTGCGGAAACGCCGATGAAGATATCCGCGCCCACCAGCATGTCTGCAAGGCTGCCGGCCTTCTTTTCAATGTTGGTGGAAAGAGCCATCTCCTCCTTGATCCAGTTGAGGCCTTCCCTGCCCTGATAGATGGCGCCCTGACGGTCACACATGGTAATATTCTTAAAGCCGGCACTGAGGAGCAGCTTCACGATGGACACTGCTGCGGCGCCTGCACCGGAGGTTACGACCTTAACCTCCTCCTTCTTCTTTCCAACCACCTTGAGGGCATTTGTAAGTCCTGCCAGAGTGATGACAGCTGTTCCGTGCTGGTCATCATGGAAGATGGGAATATCACATTTCTCCTTCAGCTTTCTCTCGATCTCAAAGCATCTGGGAGCTGCTATATCCTCCAGATTGATCCCTCCGAAGCTTCCGGAAATATTATAAACCGTCTCAACGAATTCATCCACGTCCTTTGTCTTCACGCAGAGAGGAAATGCATCTACCCCGCCGAAGGATTTGAAGAGAACACATTTTCCTTCCATAACAGGCATACCTGCCTCAGGGCCGATATCCCCCAGGCCAAGCACTGCCGTACCGTCCGTAATTACAGCACAGAGATTGTGACGACGTGTCAGCTCGTAGCTCTTATCTATATCCTTCTGAATCTCCAGACAGGGCTGCGCCACACCGGGGGTGTAGGCCAGACTCAGATCCTCTTTGGTCTTTACAGGAACTGTTGAGATAACTTCAATCTTTCCCTTCCACTCTTCATGCAGCCGCAGAGACTCCTTTGCATAATCCATTTTGATTTCCTCCTTCGAATATCTGTATCACACATACTACACCTTCTTGCGGAAGGGCGCAAGAGGATATCCTTCTCCGTTGTATAAACTTACCTTTCCATAGTTAAAGAAGGCATATCTTATTTCTGAAATGTCATCCCTCGCGGTAAGGACCAGCGTCTCGCCGTCGATCCATACGTCAGGCACCATCCATTCCCCGGCGGCAGTGCAGACCTCAAAGCCGAAGATATGCTCTTCATCCGGCTTTATAAGCTCCTGCCTGAGATCGGTCAGTTCATTTCCCTCCGGGTTATTCTTCAGAGCTCCGAAGGTATTACGGAAATGCAGGACCACGCTTCCGTCCTCCTTCTTCTCCGCCCTGTCTGCTTCCATATGGATGCCGCAGGGTCTGTCATAGATAAGCTGCAGTACTTCACCCGCAGTACGCTCACCCGGAGTCTTCTTATCCACAGGATGTACATTATCGAACTCACCGCAGTCAGTGAGAGCGATCATCATCGCGCCGTCAGTCGCCGACACGGCTTCCGCCTGGGCCTCACGCAGATACGCCCAGTCCCGCATATCCTCCGTATCCCGCGGAATGAACATGGGCAGCTGAAGGATCACAACCGGGAGCTTATCATCCCTGAAATCCGTACGGAATTCATCCATCAGCTCCTCCAGCAGCACACGGTAGCCCGAAGCCTTTCCGGAATCCTCTTCGCCCTGATAATATATGATCCCACGTGATGTAAAAGGCGCTATCCTCTGCAGCATGGTATGATAAAGACCGCTGGGGCGGAAGGCCGAGGCAAGTCCCTGCGGGGGCGGCCAGGGATAATCCCCGGCTTCCGCAGATAATTCAGCCGGCGTGATGTCCGGATTCTTCGCCTTGGCTATTCTCTCTCTCTCCAGATATTCCTCCACAAGGCGGTTATAATCCAGCAGCTTCCGGTTATATTCTTCCTCGGTCTGTCCCTTTATGGCCTCGGCAAAGATCTCCTGATATATCCTGCCCTCAGGATATTTTGAGAGCCTTTCCTCTGAAAGCCAGCAGGATATGGATGTTCCTCCCTGATAACAGTCTACGATGCCCACAGGACAGTTGAGTTCCTTATAAAGCTTCTTTGCAAAATACCAGGCCACACCCGACATTTCAAAGAAAGCTCCCTCACGGCAGAGCTTCCACTCCTGGTACTGTTCATTTTTCAGTACCTCATCATCGATCACAGGCGTCTTGATGCACTTAAAGGTTCTGATAAGTGGGAAATCCGCCGTCTCCAGTTCCTCCGCCCCACCCCGGGCATTCCTGATCTCAAATTCGATATTTGACTGGCCGTTGTCGATCCAGACCTCGCCATAGTAAATATCACCTATCTTTTTTTCATCCGCAGCCCCGTCAGCATTCATTTCCCTCACCGTCATGGTGTAGGGACCGCCTGCCGCATGGGGCGGAAGCGTAAGCTCGAAGCGTCCGCCGGGCACTTCCTCCTCGATGGAGATACCATCTATATCTACAGCTATCCGTGCTGCTCCCTCTGTCTCTCCGAAAACCCGTACCTCTTTATCCCTCTGAAGTACCATATGCTCCGAAAAAATCGCCGCAAGACGCATAATTTAAGCCTCCCGTATAATCCAAACCGCACCCTTCATCCTTTACCGCACTGCCCGCAGTAAAATGTTTCAGTCCTCAGCCTTACTTTCTTCAATCTTCCGAATGAAATCCTCTATCCTCTTCGCATCCTTTTTATGAGTGATGGCGGAGGGATGACCTGACGCCATACCGTCATGCTCCACATCGTGGTACGGAAGCTCCAGCCCATATACATCCTTCATCAGTCCGTCAGCCAGAACCTTGTCTATAACCTCCTGAACATAGGGGTATACGCCTGCTGCAAGAGTACCCATCACACATACTATCTTTGCCTTCGGATATGCCATTCTCAAGGTATAGAGAAAACTTTCATATCTGCTCTTAAAGCCTCCCACCAGCAGGGGATTCGCCTCCATGGGGCCCGAATCATTTGTTCCGAGATTCATAATGATCCAGTCCGGCTGAAAACGGCTGTAATCCTCCCTCGTCTCCTTATCATAAAACCAGTTTGTATAGGGAAATTCCCTGGGCAGTATATTCTCCGGATCTCCCGTATATTCAACGAACATACCGTGACCCGATACGGAAACCCACTCAGCGTTCCAGTCCATGCTCTTCGTAAGAATCCCGGCGTAGCTGAGTTCTCCGTCTTCATCCCTGACGGTATACTCACTCTCCGGCTCTCCCAGCACACCGTAACCGCAGGTGATGGAGTCGCCGATAAAGAGCGCCTTCACCCTCGTATCCTCCGGTACCGGAAGCAGCTCTCCTTCCACCTCCAGTTCGGCAAAGCCCACAAAGGACATGCCTGCTTCGGTGATCTTAACGATCTTTACCGTATGCTCCTCTGTTTCAGGAAATTCGACCAGTGTTACCCACTCCTCCGGAGGATTCACCACTATCTCCTTCACCGGAGTCCCGTCCACATATACCCTGAGTCCCGGATAGTTTATCGCCTCATTATAGCCGGTTCTGAGCAGTGCCCTGAGCTTAGTTCCTTTAAAATGCACCGTAAAGCTGCTGTTGGTATAGCCCATTACGGCCATATCCTCCTTCCACAGGATACGTCCCTGGAAGTAGATCATTTTCTTTGCTGTCTCATTTATCTTCATTCTGTCCTCCAAAAGTATTAATCTCTTCTGCAAAAATGATACAGCGCCGACGCACCGTCGCCCCATATCTGATCGGTAACAAATCCCGCATACATAAGCTCCTCACCGGAATACTCACGGCCGTCATCCAGCGCATATACCGCATCCGGCTGAAGCCCCTGCAGATACAGCACCTCTGATCTTATATTTGCACCGCCTCTAACCTGTACATAGGAAAGCAGGGCCTCCGA
This sequence comes from uncultured Eubacteriales bacterium, assembly GCA_900321505.1. GTDB lineage: Bacteria > Bacillota > Clostridia > Lachnospirales > Lachnospiraceae > Eubacterium_Q. Next base: position 576 of record ONWK01000201.1, on the reverse strand, counting down.
CTTATCCTTTGCCACGTTCATCCATGCATAGGACGGTCTGTCATTATTGCATTTTGAAAGCGGTGACATATCCGTGATCCTGTACAGATCACCTTCCCGGATCAGGTCATTGTACCGATGGTACATCTCAACCTGTCCCCGTACTTCATTCAGCTCACCCTCCGAAAGTCTTGTTATATCAAGCTCATAGCCAAATGTACCGGCCAGCGCCACAACTCCCCGTGTGGCAAGGGATGTGGTCCTGCCCACGATATGATTGGGGCAGATGCTCACATGCGCTCCCATGCAGGACGGCGGATAGATAAGGGTCGTACCCTCCTGGATGGAAAGCCTCTCCATGGCGTCCGTATCATCGGAACACCAGATCTGGGGACTGTAATATAGCATGCCGGGATCAAATCTCGCACCGCCGCTTGAACAGTTTTCAAGCAGCAGCTTCGGAAAGGCCTGAAGTATCCTTTCCTGCAGTTCATATACTCCAAGCATATATCTGTGCAGGATCTCTCCTCCCGCAGTAGACACACTTCCCAGATCCGTAAGGGGACGGTTCATGTCCCATTTCACATAGCTTATATT
>ONWK01000186.1 GCA_900321505.1 uncultured Eubacteriales bacterium | reverse complement strand
GATAATGATTATTGGAAATCTCACTATCAGCTTTTGAATAACGAATATAAGAAAAAGATAGATGGCAGGACTGCAGAAGAACTGGCAGAAGAATATGAAAATACTATTTTGGAAAATGCAGACATTTGGAAATAAGTATTATGAGGATGTAACATGAAGGAAATAGTCTTAAGCGCAGATGGGGATAGTATTGTGTATCTGGTTCCGGATGTGGTCGCAGACAAGTTGGAAGAATACTGTCTGGAGTTTTGCTCGAATTGGCTTCGGTACAGTCCGAATGCCGAAAAGTACAGAAAAGGTGGTATCCTTTACTATTCAGAAAGTGATTTTATTGATTATTTGAATACATACATTTTCCACGATTGCGAATCGAAAATGATCAAAAATCTGGGATGGACAGATTTGAGAGAGAACCTGCCTGAAGAATATAAGAATCATCCCTACTATAATTTCTAAGCTTCAAATTGCAGCATATTTATCGATAACATTTTTCTGTCAAATCACAATAGATCTGTTATTTTTCTTTATACTTGACTAAAAAAAGAAACTGTGATAATATCTCCAAAAATGCGAAAGGGCACTGATAGTCAGTGTTGGTGATGAAATGAAGCGCAGATAGTCTGATTTGGTAAATACAAGCGTTGTTTTAAGAGACCTGCGAAGGGTCTGTTTGTGTATGCCGAATTATGATTATCGTACTTCTATGGAAGCCGTTACCGGATGAAGGTGGTTCTTTCGACATACCTTTTTTCCGTCATCGGACTTCATAAAATGTATGTATGATCTGTCATTCGGCATGAATGGCAGATTTTTTGTGCGTAAAATGAGCCATGCACATCCGCAAGTCATGTTTTGCGCAAGCCTGCTTGCGTGCAAAACAATGACTTGCGGATGTATGCGGCGAATGCCGCGACATCGAGGATTGCGAAGCAATCGGAGATGTCGGCATGGCTCAAGTGGATGTATACGCGCGAGCATATGAAATGAGGTGGTATTTAATGGCAGAAATAAGAGTAAATGAGCTTACTTTCACATACGAAGGCAGTGTTGAACCTGTATTTGAGAATGTATCATTTCACATGGATACGGACTGGCGGCTGGGACTTATAGGCAGAAACGGCAAGGGAAAGACGACGCTTCTGAACCTGCTGATGGGACGTTATTCCTTTCAGGGAAGCATATCGGGAAGCACGGGCTTTGATTATTTCCCCTATGAGGTTAAGGAAGAGGATCTGGAAAAAACAGCGGATGAGCTGATGGAGAGCTGGAAACCGCAGGTTGAGTCCTGGCAGGTACTGATACAGCTGAACCAGATAGGAATGGATGCAGAATTCATGTACAGGCCATTCGGAACCCTGAGTCACGGTGAACGTACGCGTATCATGCTGGCAGTGCTTTTTGCGGCAGAAGGCGAGTTTCTGCTGATCGACGAACCCACAAATCATCTGGATACGGCGGCCAGAGATATAGTGAAGGATTATCTCAGATCCAAGAAGGGCTTTATCCTGGTTTCACACGACCGTGACCTGCTGGATGCGGTATGTGATCATGTGCTGGTCCTGAACCGTGCCACGATCGAGGTACAGGCGGGGAATTTCTCATCCTGGTGGGAGAATAAGGAGAAGCAGGATGCTTTTCATCAGGCGGAAAATGAGAAGCATAAAAAGGAGATAAGCAAGCTGCAGGCGGCAGCTGACAGGAGCAGCCGCTGGGCAGATAAGAATGAGAGTACAAAGATTGGCTTTGACCCTGTGAAGGAACCGGAGCGGAATATATCAACAAGGTCCTATATCGGTGCAAAGACCAAGAAAATGCAGGCCCGGGTAAAATCATATGAGCAGCGTATCGACCGGGAAATCCGTGAGAAGGAAGGGCTGCTGCAGGATATCGAAAGAGTGGCGGATCTGAAGCTGGAGCCCATGAGCTTCCACAGGGAGCTGCTGGTACATGCATATGATCTTTCACTGGGTTATGCCGGGGCGGAGGATATGCTGTTCAAGAATCTTCGTTTCCAGATCAGACGCGGTGACAGGATAGTTCTATCCGGCGGCAACGGCTGCGGAAAATCCAGTATCATCAAGGCTATACTTCAGCGTGCGGGCAAGACGGATGACCTGACTAAAGCAGCATTAGAAGGTCTTCAGATCGAAGGAACACTGGAGGCTGCGTCGGGACTGATCATTTCATATGTGAATCAGGATACGTCTTTCCTTTCGGGATCCCTGAAGGATTTCTGCAGGGAAAGAGGCATGGAGGAAAGCCTTTTTCTGGCAGTGCTTCGGCAGCTGGATTTTGAGAGAGAGCAGTTTGCAAAAAATATGGAGGATTTTTCGGAGGGACAGAAGAAGAAGGTGCTGGTGGCGGCAAGCCTTATCACGCCGGCACATTTATATATCTGGGACGAACCGCTGAATTATATCGATGTATTCTCGCGTATGCAGATAGAAAAGCTGATACTGAAATTCAGGCCGACCATGCTGCTGGTGGAGCATGATGTACGCTTCCAGGAAAAGGTGGCTACAGAGGTTATAAAGGTGGGCCGGTAGAAAGTGGTTCCGGACCGTCGGGGAACCATCTGCGGTGAGGCTT
>ONWK01000195.1 GCA_900321505.1 uncultured Eubacteriales bacterium | reverse complement strand
TTTCAAATGCGCCAAATAACAGGATCGAAAACAATAATGCTTCCGGTACGGCTGCCGCAAAGTCGGCTCATATAGAGAGAAGCTTCGGCATGGACTTTACGGAGACGATCAATATAATCTTTGTAGGGATACTTTTGTGCTGCCTTGTGATCTCGATAGTGGTATATATTTTCGACGGAGCCTTTGCGGGTTCATCTTCGGGGTCAGGTACGTCATCCTCATACAACTGGCCCTTTTCGTCGCGGGTTGAGAAAAAGCTTCACGCGGAGAGGGATCTTCTAACCCAGTCTCCGACAATAAGCGGGATCATGATGGAGCTTCTTGACAATTATGTGCTGGGCTATACCCCGGCAGAGGAGACAGGGGAGCAGGAGAAAACGACGGATGATCTTTCCGCGTCCGATAACACTACCGCAGTCGCAGGTGACGGGACCATTACCACGACAAATGAGCCGGATACCGATAGCTCCGGGACTTCGGGAGGCGCTTCAATGCTTCTTGATCAGGGAGAGGGCGCTTCCGGCTATGAAAATGCCGCTTCCCACGAGGAGCTGGTCACCCAGCTCGACAATGCTCTGGCATCAGGCGATTATTCCTTTGTGGGAATGAAGCTTGCATACAAGGATGATTACGGAGATCTCCAGGGATATCCCCAGTCTGTCGTGAGCTACTTTACCGATTATATGGCTCAGAATGCGGAAAAAAGAGCTGAGTTCATTTCGAAAATAAAGGATGAGAGCTATTCCGGAAAGAATGACTCGGCATTTATAATAGTACTTCCCGTCATAAGGTTCACAGTGAATATGGCCTATGACAATACCACGGTATCCGTTCCGGGATTCGGGGATCAGATAGTCAACTCGGGTCAGTCGGCCGTTATCAAGCCTCTGCTGCCGTGCATGTATTCCGTGACTCTTTCAAACGACCAGTGGAGCGCGCCTGTTACCAAGGAGATCGAGACAAATCTTGATGAGCTTTCGTATTCCCTCAGTGTAAGTTAAGAAGGAACATATGTGCCTTGATCCGGCCCTTTTTGGACCGGATCAATTTTATTATGCGCAGGCCCGCGTAAAGAACCGGTTAAGTAACAGTTCACCGAAGGGTGAGCTGTTACCCGGATAAGAAATTTAAAATATTTTTTAGTTTTATGACTTGACAAGAGTAAGAGCAGGTGGTATCTTGTTATCGTTGATTAGCACTCAGTCAAATTGAGTGCTAACAAACTGAAAAGGTTTCATATAATAAATATTAATAATAGGAGGCAAGCATCATGACGTTAAAACCACTTGGAGACAGAGTAGTATTGAAGCAGCTTGAAGCTGAAGAGACGACTAAGTCCGGTATCGTGCTTCCGGGGAACAGCAAGGAGAAGCCCCAGCAGGCTGAGATCATAGCAGTTGGCCCCGGCACAGTAGTTGACGGGAAGGAAGTTAAAATGGAAGTTTCCGTAGGTCAGAAGGTTATCTATTCAAAGTATGCGGGAACTGATGTAAAGCTTGATGATGAGGAATACATCATCGTAAAGCAGAGCGATATTCTGGCAGTTGTTGAATGATCACCGCAAGGGGTATAAACAGCTGACACCATATGGATCATGGATTGATTCAATTAAAAAAATTCTGAAAAGGAGTTGACAGTTATGGCAAAGGAAATTAAATTCGGCGCTGAAGCAAGAGCTGCTCTTGAGACAGGCGTAAACAAACTGGCGGATACGGTCAGAGTTACTCTCGGACCTAAGGGAAGGAATGTAGTTCTTGACAAGACCTACGGAACACCCCTGATCACAAACGACGGCGTTACCATCGCCAAGGAGATCGAGCTTGAGGATGCTTTTGAGAATATGGGCGCCCAGCTGGTAAAGGAAGTTGCCACCAAGACAAATGACGCGGCAGGCGACGGAACTACCACAGCTACTGTTCTTGCACAGGCAATGGTAAATGAGGGTATCAAGAACCTTGCGGCAGGGGCCAATCCCATCATTATGAGAAAGGGTATGAAAAAGGCTACCGATGTTGCTCTGGAGGCTATAAAGGGCATGTCCTCAAACGTAAACGGCAAGGAGCATATCGCAAGGGTAGCGGCCATCTCCGCAGGGGATGACGAGGTAGGAAACCTTGTTGCCGACGCTATGGAAAAGGTTTCAAAGGACGGCGTTATAACCATCGAGGAATCCAAGACCATGCTGACAGAGCTGGATCTTGTTGAAGGTATGCAGTTTGACAGAGGTTATATCTCGGCTTACATGGCTACCGATATGGATAAGATGGAGGCTACGCTTGAGAATCCCTACATCCTTATCACGGATAAGAAGATCTCCAATATCCAGGATCTTCTTCCTCTGCTCGAGCAGATCGTACAGTCGGGCGCAAAGCTTCTGATCATCGCCGAGGATATCGAGGGGGAGGCTCTTACAACCCTTATCCTCAACAAGCTGCGTGGAACCTTCTCAGTTGTAGGCGTAAAAGCTCCCGGCTACGGCGACAGAAGAAAGGCAATGCTTGAAGATATCGCCATCCTTACAGGCGGTCAGGTTATCACCGATGACCTTGGTCTTGATCTTAAGGAAGCTACGATGGATATGCTTGGAAGAGCAAAATCCGTCAAGGTTCAGAAGGAAAACACTGTCATCGTTGACGGCGAAGGCGACAAGAGCGCCATCGAGGCAAGGATCAAGCAGATCAGGAACCAGATCGAGGAGACCACCTCAGACTTCGATAAGGAGAAGCTTCAGGAGAGGCTTGCAAAGCTCGCAGGCGGCGTAGCCGTTATCAGGGTAGGCGCTGCTACCGAGACTGAGATGAAGGAAGCCAAGCTTCGTATGGAGGATGCTCTGGCTGCTACGAGAGCAGCTGTTGAGGAAGGTATCATCGCAGGCGGCGGATCGGCATATGTACATGCCCAGAAGGAAGTCGCAAAGCTGGTTGAGAAGCTTCAGGGCGATGAGAAGACCGGAGCTGCCATCATCTGCAAGGCACTTGAGGCACCTCTCTTCTTCATAGCGGCGAATGCAGGTCTTGAAGGATCTGTCATCATAAACAAGGTACGTGAGTCCGAGACAGGTATCGGCTTCAACGTACTGACCGAGGAATATGTGGATATGGTTAAGGATGGTATCCTTGATCCCGCAAAGGTTTCCAGAGCTGCCCTTCAGAATGCTACCAGCGTGGCTTCTACTCTGCTCAC
>ONWK01000200.1 GCA_900321505.1 uncultured Eubacteriales bacterium | reverse complement strand
TCCTCCATGGCGTGCACATAGGCATTTTCCACAAAGGGCTGGACTATAAAGGGCATGATCATGACCTTTTCGGCTATATCAGTATCATACTCCAGGACTGCCGTGATACGGTCGCCGAAGCGGTAATCCTGGATCTTAATGTAACAGTCCACCTTGTCCATCTCCCAGGCAAGGGTCTTAAGCTCACCGCCGGCCTCGAGGGAGCTTCTGAGGAGCCTGGTAAGACGTACGGAAATGTCCTCTATCTCGCTTTCTTTATTGATCACGGCCAGCATACGGATGTTTTCAAGGGTGTTGTACAGAAAATGAGGGTTTATCTGAGTGGTCAGCATCTTGAATTCCACGTCCCTCTGGCGTGAATAAAGCTGCTCCTTCTGTATTCTTTCGTTTGCAGCGGCATCAGACAGCTCCTGCATGTTCCGCACCATGCGGTTCATATCATTATAAAGATCCCAGATCTCGTCCTTTGCTTCGCCAATGCCGGTATCGTCGGTATCATAATTCTTCTCAGTTACTTTATGCATGGCGGTTCCAAGCGCCGAAATACGTTTTGTAAACCAGCTGTTGAAGGTGATGATCGCTATCAGCATTATGGCAACAGCAGCGATAAGCGGAAGGACGGTTCTTCCTGCAGCTCCGATCACGGCGTCATCAACTTCCTTTACGGACCGGAGGGACAGGATCTCATAATAATCCTCGGAAAAACGCGGGCTGATCTTTACGCCCGTAAGGAAATATGAGGCGTCTCTGAAGCTTATCCTCTCCCTGGGATCATTCGTACTGTTTTTTGACAGGAGTTCATCAGTTTCTTCATCGGTTATGTCAAAATTGGAATGAACGATGCTTTTACCGTTAAGAGTCATCATGGAATATCCGTTTAAGCCTGAGATAAAGCCCTCCGTAAGCTCCGGATCCAGAGAGATGCTGATGATACCGGCCTTTTCACGGTTTACCCTGGTATAAAGTATCCTGGTCAGACGTATGCTTCTCCTGCCGGTGGCGAAATCCGTAAGATAAGACCAGCAGGGACGGCCGTCGGCATTTATCGTCGATATATACCAGTCCTTTTCACGTATGGTGTCGGTGATCAGTTTATAGCTCTTATTATCCACGCGGTCTACCGTGCCGGGCTCGACATATACGGATATGGTCGCGATCTGCCCGTAATATTCGCGTACATATTCCTTCAGCTCATTAAAATCACGGTAACTGAACAGAAGCTCTTCACCGCCGGATAAAGACGGCATACCTATCATCTGAAGCATGGAATCAAAGAACATGCGGTCTGACATTTCAACCGCAAAATCCATGGTGGATTCGATCTGTTCCTTACCGGCATCGAGAAGCGCCTGTTCCTCAGAAAGCTCCATGTCTATCAGGGAATTTCTTGAGGAATAGAACATGAAGATCAAAACGAAAATGAGCGGCAGAAAACAACCGATCGCATAGACCAGTATCATTCTCTGCCGCAGCTTGAGATTCTTTATTCTGCTTCTTAATCTTCTGAACATGGTTTTCCTTTGATCCGATATGCTGTCATCTGGTAATGATCTTAATAACCACGGGATACGGAGATGAAACAGCGGCTTTTACATGAAGACCTTCTTCTCTTCTTTCAAATTCCACCGGTCCTTCATAACCCGGGATCTTAACGTCATCTATTATACCATAGAAAGCCCTGGAGAAACCATTGTCTTTTTTAGCTATGGATCTTATAAGGATCTCACCGCTTTCCGGATAGTTCATGGCAAAGGCATAGATACAGCCATGACCGACGGTAAAACGGATATCCTCTTCGGAATAGGTTTTTTCAGTCCCGTCTGAGAAGGCGCCCTCGGTATCCCGGGTGGGACCCTCCTGGGTAATGCGCCATACCCTGCTGTCATGGATGGCTTCACCGTTTATCTTAAGCCAGTCTCCAACATCCGAAAGTATCTTCTTATCTCCGTCAGGTATGGTCCCGTCTGCTTTCGGACCTATGTTCAGGAGCAGATTACCGTTCCTGCTTACAACATCGATCAGAGTGGCGATGATTTCCCTGCTGCTTTTATAATCAAGAGAGGTGGTGTAGCACCATGAATTCCTTGCGACCGCGGTATCGGTCTGCCATGGGAAGGCCTTTGCTTCCGCAAAACCGCCTCTTTCAACCTCCATGATACCGCATCCGAAGGCCAGATCCTCCATTTTACCGCAGACTGCCACTCTTTTTCCAAGAGCATGGCCGTGGTTATAATAATAGGCGATAAGCTTTGTCAGATAAGGCTTAAAGGCCTCATGGCCTATCCACCAGTCAAAATACAGCATTTCCGGTGAATATCTGTCAATGATCTCTACTGTTCTGATAAGCCAGTCAGTCAGGTATTCTTCCGTTGGATACGGTGTGCTCTGCATATCAAAGTTATCGGGTTCGGGCATGGCGGGCCAGTAGAAATCTCCGAATTCCATGGGCTCCTTTATATCGCTATCGAATTCCCGTCCGTGTCCCATGAACCACCAGTGCTCCGCACGGTGACTGGAAGTGCAGAAATGCAGGCCTTCCGCTTCGGCGGAAGTCTTTAGCTCGCCGACGATATCCCGCTTTGGACCCATTTCATAGGAATTATAATGTGAAAGCTCACTTCTGTACATCTGAAAACCGTCATGATGCTCCGCCACCGGGAAAATATACCGTGCGCCGGCTTCCTTAAAGAGACGGATCCATTCTTTGGGATCGAAATTCTCCGCTGTAAAAAGGGGGATAAAATCCTTGTAACCGAAATCCTTTTGTGGTCCGTAGGTCTTTATATGGTGCTCAAATTCGGGAGTTCCCTGTATATACATGTTGCGTGAGTACCATTCGTTATTGAAGGCGGGAACGCTGTAGAGCCCCCAGTGCATGAAGATACCGAATTTAACCCCGGAAAACCATTCCGGCGGCTGAAAGGCCGACAGGCTGTCCCAGTCTGCACTGTATGGCCCCATGGATATACCTTTTTCGATATGCTCAAGCCAGAGGTTTGTATCATATTTTTTTGTCATAATCATGCCTCGTACGATCAGTTTTTGGAATTTGCATCATTGGTGGATATTCCTGCCTCGCCGGGAGTATAATCAAATGTTATCTCTATCGTCTGAATATCACCGCACTCCTTCTCTATTACCGTGGGACTGCAGCCGGTGGTCCCGCCGCCGATAGTACGGGCTTCCGCGGGAACTGAAGGTACCCACTCATTATAGAGGTTGCTTCTGGTGCAGAGTCCGTCATCGGAAGAGGTATAGTTTCTTCCGTGCATCTTATACTCCTCACCGTTGATAAGGATTTTTTTGATAGTTATGATATATCCGGGGAAGAGCTCCTCTCCGTTCGCAATGCCTATGGCTGAGAAAGCGGTTCCTATGGATTTTCCTGCATCGGTTCCGGTGAAATCAAGTGAAATGGTGTAGGTTCCCTCACCTGTTACTTCCACATCCTGTGCCTTTATTCCTGCGGTTTTTGAATCGGGATCATAGGTATCACCTACGCTGTAAACGATATTCCAGTCCTGGGAATCCCACATGATCCAGGCAATGGCCGTACCGTCACCGGCCAGCTTCTGTTCTGTATCAAAGGTTTCCGGAGCGGCTTCAAGACCTGCATCCATAACCTCTTGTGCAGCCTTTGTTACATCACTGCGTTTTTTATCCTTTTCATTTGCATAGCTGTGCTCGATCAGGAAGTCCTTTACCCCGTCATCGATCCATTTGTGTGTATTCCTGTCAAGCATATTTCCGGTATCCCAAAGCAGCGGGACATAGCCGTAGAGATCGCAGTTTGCAAAGAAGTTATCATACCAGAGCTTCCAGTTGGGCTTCATCTCCCGGTTGGAGGTAGGAAGCACGCCGCACTCTCCGATTATCACGGGATAACCCTGCTGGGTAAAGGAGGAAAGGCTCTTCATAAGATTGTTCATTTCCTCGTAATTCCTTTTTGTTCCCCAGGTCGATGAGCCGGAGCTGCCGCAGTAGCTCCAGGGCGTATAATAATGGACTGAAAGGAAGAGCTTATCCTTTGCAGTGTCACTGGGCATCTTCCATCTTGTGTCGAGAGTCTGGGTAATATCCGTTCCATAACCGGGAATCAGCAGAAAACGGGTGGAATTTTTGCCGC
>ONWK01000169.1 GCA_900321505.1 uncultured Eubacteriales bacterium | reverse complement strand
CTGATACATAGAAGCCCAGATTTTCCCGTTTACTGCATAGTACCCTGATCGATTCATTCTCTACGAGCGGATTCAGCGTATAAACCATATCAAGTTCACCCTTTTGCAGCAGCTCGGGTATAATGTCATGTGTAACAAACTGTATCCGGATCTCTGTCCGGGGATTTTTTTTATTAAAATCCATCAGGATCCGGGGGAACCGGTTTATACAAAGCGACTCGGATACACCTAATTTCAATACTCCCGCGGGGTTTTCTTCATCTGTCACATCAAGCCGTATATCCCGTTCCAGCTGAAGCATCTTCTCTGCATATGCTATAAGCCTTTCCCCCGCTGCGGTGATTGAAATTGTTTTCCCCAGACGTTCAAATAAAACACAGCCCAATTCATCCTCAAGCTGCCTGATCTGAGTTGTGACAGTGGACTGAGCATAACCCAGACTTACGGCCGCAGCAGAAAAACTATTGGTTTCAGTGATCTTTAAGAATGTACTTAACTGTATTATTGTCATACAGCCTCCTCTATTCATATTTTTTGAACTATATATTCATTTATTTCAATTTTACTGATGTCATGATCAATGTTATTATACAGACATACTCAAATAAATTCAAGGAGGATTTTTTATGAACGAGCTGTGTATGATAATTAAAGATACTGTCAGACCAAATTTCCTGAATATCCGTACTTCCATACAGACCTATGACAGAGACGCTCTCTGCTGCGGGGCTCCTTGCTGGAGATGGGCATATCACGCCCTTCACTCGGCAGACAAATGGTTTATCAACCCCTATGTTTATGAAGAACCTTCATTTCATGAGGACGGAATGGATAATCCCGATAATCCGACAAGCGTCGTTTTATCCGATGAACAGCTCCTTTCTTACCTCGATGAGATAGAACAGAAAACCATGGAATATCTGGATTCACTTACGGATGATATGCTGTATGAAAAGCCGGAGAAATGTATCTACACGCGTATGGAGCTGGTTCTCCGCCAATACCGACACCTGTCATTCCATACCGGAATGTTGAACGGACAGACCGCAGTCGCAACCGGGAAATTCCCCATGTGGGTTTCGCAATCGGATAAATATGTTGACGACGGGATCTTCTTCGGACGATACCGCAAAGGACAGGTTACTGCAAAATAATAATTTCACCCCGGTCTTGTATCTGATAAGGCCGGGGTGTATAGTAAGCTTCCTATATTGAATAAACTGCTGAAGAATCATTCTATCAGTTCTTCCAGCGTTCTGAACAGAGCCTCCGGCTCCACCGGTTTAGACAGATGGGCATTTAATCCCGCCTGCATGCTGAGCTGAACATCCTCATCAAAGGCATTTGCCGTTAAAGCTACGATTGGGATCTTCTTTGCATCAGATCTGTTCAATGCCCTGATCCTCCGGGTCGCCTCCATTCCATCCATTTCCGGCATCCGCATATCCATCAGGACAGCATCATAATAACCTTCTTCGTGTTCTTCAAATTTCTCAACAGCTATACGCCCGTTTTCCGCCAGTTCCACCTGCATCTCACGCATGGAGAGCATCATGATCATGATCTCGGCGTTTACTGAGACATCTTCGGCCATCAATATCCTGCGGCCTTTAAGATCCGCCGTCTTCCGGACGAGCTCCTTATTTTTCCTTTTGAAAACCTCCATGAACTCATCAAGCACAGTCCCGGCAAAGAGCGGTTTTGCTGCAAATGTATCAACGCCCGCCGCTTTGGCTTCATCCTCGATCTCCTCCCAATTATAAGAGGTAAGTATGATCACCGGCGTTCCGGGCCCCACTGCATCTCTGATCCGGCGGGTCGTTTCCACGCCATCCATGTCAGGCATACGCCAGTCCACCAGGATCAGATTGTAAGGTTCCCGCCTGGCAAGACGTAGTTTTGCCATCTGTACACCTTCTGCTCCGGACAATGCCTTTTCACAATTTACTCCCGCCTGACCCAGCACAAGCTGTGCATGTTCACAGGCGATCGGATCGTCATCAATAACCAATACGCTTAGTTCATGAGGTTGTAAAACAATTTCATCTTCCCGGTCTTTTTTGTGATCGCAGTCGATCAGTGTGATCGTGACCGTAAATGTTGTTCCTGTATCTTTTTCACTCTCTACTGAAATGGTTCCATTCATCAGTTCAATGATGCTCCTGGTTATAGCCATACCCAAACCTGTACTCCCGGTGCGGTTTGTTCTGGATAAGTCTTCCTGGCTGAACGCATCAAACAGCTTCGGGAGATAATCCCGGCTCATACCAATACCTGTATCACTGAAAATTAAGCGCAGCGTAGATTTACCACCGAATCGCGCAATCTCTTCTACAACAAATGTGACGTTACCGCCTGACGGTGTAAACTTGACTGCGTTCCCAAGGATATTGATTATAACCTGGCGCAGCTTCATGTCATCGCCTATATAATAATCATCTACTGCGCCTTTCACACGACATTCATACTCAATGCCCTTTTCTCTGCACTGACCGCTAATGATCGTATTGACCTGAGCCAGCATCTTTGCGAAGGAAAACTCTTCGTTCTTTACGGACATACGACCGGATTCGATGCGGCTCATATCAAGAATGTCGTTGATTATGCTGAGCAGATACTGAGCGGATACCCCGATTTTCTCAAGGTGCTCCCGTGTCGTTTTGGAAATATCAGGATCACTCAATGCGATCCGGTCCAGCCCGATGATTGCATTCATCGGCGTACGTATTTCATGGCTCATGTTTGACAGAAATGCCGTCTTTGCCTTGTTTGCCTGATTTGCATCCTCCAGCGCAGCACTCAACGATTCCCGCTGTTCCGCCAATTCCTGCATCATTTTCTTTTGTTCGGTGATGTCTATAAAAACACCTATGTAGGTGATAGGAGAACCATCAGGACG
>ONWK01000093.1 GCA_900321505.1 uncultured Eubacteriales bacterium | reverse complement strand
TTCGATCTCAGCCTGGGTCTCCATGGTCTTTTCTTCATCCGGCACCTGCCATACATAACCCAGCGCTCCGTTGGTTCTGGGAACAATGGTTATCTTCTGGACAGGTACGGTATTCTTCTGTAGGACCGTCATAAGCGCATGGCCGGTCTCGTGGAAGGCCACAAGCTTCTTCTCCTCATCGGAAAGGATCTTATTCTTCTTCTCTTTACCGGCAAAGACAACCTCTACAGATTCTATAAGCTCCTTCTGTCCTACGAACTTCTTACCCTTCTTTACTGCAAGAAGAGCAGCTTCATTTACTATATTGGCAAGATCCGCTCCCACTGCACCGCTTGTTGCAAGCGCAAGCTCATGAAGATCCACGGACTCATCCATCTTGACATTCTTTCCGTGTACACGGAGGATATCCTCCCTGCCCTTGAGATCAGGTCTTTCCACTACTACCCGGCGGTCAAAACGCCCCGGCCGGAGCAGCGCCTTATCGAGTACCTCAGGCCTGTTGGTCGCCGCAAGTATAACAATACCCTTTGAGGAGTCAAAGCCGTCCATCTCGGAAAGCAGCTGGTTCAGAGTCTGCTCACGCTCTGAGTCGCCGCCCATATGACGTGTGTCACGGCTGCGGCCGATGGCATCTATCTCATCTATGAAAATGATACATGGAGCCTTTTCATTTGCCTGTTTGAAAAGGTCACGGACACGGGAAGCGCCCACGCCTACATACATCTCTACAAATTCGGAGCCGGAGATGGAGAAGAATGGTACCTTGGCCTCACCCGCCACAGCCTTTGCAAGCAGGGTCTTACCTGTACCCGGAGGTCCCACCAGAAGCGCACCCTTGGGAAGACGCGCGCCGATCTCAAGATAGCGCTCCGGCTGGTGCAGGAAGTCCACAACCTCCGCAAGGGATTCCTTGGCCTCCTCTTCGCCCGCAACGTCGGCAAAGGTGACACCGGTATCCTTCTGCATATCATAAACCTTCGCATTGGATTTCCCGACGCCCATAAAGCCGCCGCCCTTGGTCGCCCCTCTCATGATCAGCATCATCAGGACATAGAACGCCGCTATCATGATGACGTATGAAAGGATGGTCCTGAGTATGGCATTTCCACCCTCATCGATCTGGGAGAATTTCACGTCCGCCTCGGCAAGCCGGTCAACCAGGCTGTAATCATCAGTCCTGATAACATAATAAGTAACCTTCTGGGTCAGGCTTTCCTGATCCTTCGGCGTGAAATATATCTTGCTTGCGTAGATCTCAACCTTTTCAACCTTCTTATCCTTAACCATGGTGATGAACTTGTCGTAGGACACTTCCTGTTCACCGGCGGATTTGAATTTATTGAACTGCTGCACAAAAAGCAGCGTCAGCAGGATCGAAATGATCAGTATGATTATGGCTCCTGTAACCCCGGGCCTTTTGGGACGGTTCGGGCCCTGACCGTTGGGGTTGTTATTGTTGTTCTGATTATTTTCCATTTTTGACCTTATATGCTCTGCGGATACCCGGAAGGTATCCGCAGTTTAGTATTGTGATGTTTACTTATAGATCGGGTACTTCTTCGTGATGCTTTCCACCAGTGCCATAGCCTTATCATTATCCTTGTCGATAACGGCAGCCTTAAATGCATCTGCGATCACAAACATATCATCCTTTACTGCGCCGCGTGTTGTCACTGCCGGTGTACCTACGCGGATACCGCTTGTAACAAAGGGTGACTGCGGATCATTGGGAACGGTATTCTTGTTAACCGTGATATGCACTTCGTCAAGAAGCTTCTCAACTTCCTTACCTGTAAGTCCGAGCTTCTGAAGATCCACCAGCATAAGGTGGTTATCTGTACCGCCGGATACGATATCAAAGCCTCTTTCGATGAGCGCTCCTGCAAGAGTTGATGCATTTTCAACAACTCTTCCCATATAAGCCTTATATTCATCGGAAAGAGCTTCCTTGAAGCATACTGCCTTTGCAGCTATAACGTGCATCAGAGGACCTCCCTGGATACCGGGGAATACAGCCTTGTTGAAGTTATATTTCTTGTTAACCTCCTCGCTGCAGAGGATAAGACCTCCTCTGGGTCCGCGAAGGGTCTTATGTGTTGTGGTTGTAGTGATATCCGCATAGGGAATGGGGCTCATGTGATTTCCTGTAGCCACAAGGCCTGCGATATGAGCCATATCAACCATCAGTACTGCGCCGACTTCATCGGCGATCTCGCGGAACTTCTTAAAATCGATCTCTCTTGCGTATGCAGAT
>ONWK01000274.1 GCA_900321505.1 uncultured Eubacteriales bacterium | reverse complement strand
CTATTATCTTATTTTTCATAACTTGGTCTCCTTCTGTATATATAGGCAGAAAATGGTTACAACCTTTTCTGTCTATATCTAAGGAACGAATCTGATATCTGATTTTATGGCTATAGACGATGTTAAACTCCTTCCGGTTCAGTATTTAGTTCCTGTCCGCCACTCACACTGTCCATTCGGTCCATTCTATATGGTTGTATTGCATTACATCATCCGATCTCTTCATGCCAAGCTTCTCATAGAAAGGTATGGCATTTTCGTTGGCAATCAAGTATATAGCAATATCTTTTTCGCCACCAGCTATTTCATGTGCAGTCCTCATGAGTTTGCTTGCGATACCTTGTCTCTCATAATTCCTGTCCACTCCCAGATCAGTCACGTACAACCAATAGCAGAAATCAGTAAGCCCAAACAAGGCTCCTACTACCAAGCCTTCATCATTACGTGCAATCAGACTGATAGAAACATTCTTAACCAACTTCCTGATGCGTTCTTCAAAGCGCTCCTTCGGATATTGTGACCCCAAATCAGTTCTCTTTAAAAAATCAATGTATTCTTCAGCAGTGATGCGCTCTTCCGCAATATGAATCTCATCTTTTTTCATCATATATCTGTTGCCATCATCACGGAAAACTTTATAACCTAGCTTTTCATATAATCGAAAAGCTTCAGTATTAGATTTTTCAACATGAAAAAGGATATGCTGTATACCAATTTCTTGCGCATAGACCTCCGCTTCATGGATTAAAGCACTTCCGATTCCAAGACCTCGATAGCTTTCTGTGACAGATAGATCATCAAGATAAATAAAATCTGCGTCCGGCTCATGATGAACTTCAATAGATAAATACGCCACGACAGATCCATCCTCTGCTACCAGAATACGTTCTTCGCCATTTGTCCAATATCGATCCAAACAGCCGAACTCATAGCCCTCCACATCTTCTGTATGATAAATAGTCTGAAGCATCTCTATAAACAATTCACGAATTCTCTGTTCGTCCTCCGGAATTGCTTTTCTAATCCTATACTCCATTTCCATCCCCTCCTGGTCAGTTATCCTGAAATTGAACTAAGGCGCGGGGTCTATGCCTTTTATATTGCCTGAAAATATTGATTTTTCAATATGGCTTTCTTTTTCGGATTCATTAGCACTCACACTTTACCTCCGTACGTCCCTTCTACCATAATTCCTTAACCACAGATGGGGACGGTTCCGAACTGATCCGAAACCGTCCCCATCGGGTTACCTGTGATTTACTCGTATTCAACTCCGCTGTATCCGTCTCCGTATGTCTTGGGTGCTATGATGACCCAGGTCTTTCCTGGATTCATCTTGATCTCTTCGCCGTTCTCGTCAAACCACTTTGTGGTATAATTGTCGAACCACTGCCAGGTAACGTTGATCCTCTTTCCGCCTGTGCAGTATACGCCTGAACCGGAGCCCTTCCAGCTGATATCCTGACTTCCTGCCTCCTCGTAGCCTGCAAGATCCTTGATCTTTACATACTGTACCAGAATGTTGGTGCATTTAAGCTGCTCATTCGTCTGGCCGTCCATATGCTTCTCTTCGAACTGGTAACGATAGTAGACCTGTTCGTCTGCATTGTATTCAAACCATGGCAGGTTCTTTCTGAAATACGGAACAGAGATCTTAACAGCTGAATCGCCGTTCTCAAGCTCCGCGAAATCACTTCTGAACTTGTGGTTGCATTCATAATATGACCGGTGGTACTTACTGTAACCCTTTGCCTCCATCTGACTCAGGACCTCTGCCGGTGTGGTATAAGCATTATACGGCGCATATCTTGTACCGTCACGGTTAAGACCCGGATCCCTGATCAGGTCAACAAACTCAAGGTAGGGATACTGCTTCCAGTATAGGTCATGATGGTTTGCGTAATCGGATGCACCGCAGAACACATGTACCGTATCATATTCTACGGTTTTACGGTTGAAATAATGTCTGGTGGAACGCAGGGCCTCGAACTTCTCCACCTTATCATACTCGGTGAAGATCGGCATAAGTCTGGTGGTTCTTGCCTCGGTTACCATTTCATAAATGATATCCGCATAGCTCAGTCCATATGAAGGAAGAGCCTGGGGGACATTACAATACTGGCAGGAGATAGGTCTTAAGTTTTCGTATTTCTCATCGATCCAGAGACCGGTCAGCGGGTTAAGTACCATACCGTCCTTCTTAAGGATTATATCGGACGGATCATTTATCATTGATGCTTCAGTTACATGGATACCGGCAGGACCGGTAGTTGATGCTTCAGTTGAAATGTTCTCGGTTACGGGCTGTGTATCGGATGCTGTCGATCCGTCTTCGCTGCTGCCGCAGCCTGTTATCATAAATGTCAGGCCGAGCATCATTGCTACAGCCTTATATATATATTTCTTTTTCATTTTATATAAACTCCTTCAAGAGATAGTTGTTTTCATAATGATTTTCATAAAGGTTTCTAAAAACCATCCTGTATTGTAACATAACAGACACCTAAAAAAAACCCCAAATTGAATTTTATAGGTAACTATTCACGTATATCAATCGAGTAGGAAGGGGATTCGTTCCCTCCGGTCCTTGCTATACCCCTCGTCCGTCGAATTCCGGAATGAAATCTTCATCTGCCGCTCCGTCTCCCTGTACGAAGCCTTTTGTCACGCCTATCTGTGATGCGTAGCGTACAAGGCTTCTGTATTCATACTGGGTTACCTTCCTGTTTATTTCGGGGTGATCACCGGCAAGGACCTTATGCTCCGGCGTATACTGGCTTAGAAGGCTGATATATATGCTGTCTCCATAGGTTTTATGGAGATAGTTTACGATCATTTTCGCCTGGATCAACTGGCCCGGAAGCAGCAGATGCCTTACCACCACACCTCTTTTGAGTAACCATATAGTCTCATCATTCGAATCCTCAGTGTTTTTTTCCTTTTCCATGCCCGGAGTACAGGTATTTCTTTCCGGCTCCGTACCCGTGGCATTATCCTGCCTCCATAACATCTCTTTAATAAAGATACACTCCGGCTGCTGGCGTACCATTTCCTCTATAGCAGCCTTAGCGATATCCGGATAACCCGGCGCTCTGCTGTACCGCATTGCATCCGCATTCCGTATATACTTCATATCTGGAAGATAAATATCTATAAGCCCCTCCAACCGCTTCAGCGTTCCCACATTCACATAGGAGGATGTATTCAGCAGAAAGGGAATTCCTATTCCCTGCAGCTTTGCCCTTTCTATGGCTGCGGCTACGGTCGGAAGGAAATGATCCGCGGTCACGAGATTGATATTATCCGCCCCCTGCTCCTCCAGTTCAAAAAACATCTCAACCAGCCGTTCAAGAGATATCTCTTTTCCCGAGCTTCCATGGCTTATCTCATGATTCTGGCAGTAAACGCACTTCAGGCTGCAGCCTGAAAAAAAGATCGTTCCTGAGCCCCGCTTCCCGGAGATGCACGGTTCCTCCCAAAAATGCAGCGACGCACGTGAAGCCTGCAGAGTGCTTCCGACTCCGCAGGCTCCCTTCGTTATATTCCTGTCCACACCGCAGTTTCGCGGGCACAGATGACAGCTTCCATACTCTTCCGTCATACAGCCTTCCTGTTCCTGACAGATCATCAGACCTGACCGTTATTCTCCCTGTAATAATAAAACATATACTGCTGGTAGATCCCGTTATACGGCCTGTACTTCTCCATCGGATACCCCTCCGGATACTCCTTCTCAAGTATCCTCCGTATCCACACATCGATGGGAAAGGCGTCCACATGATGCAGTCCGAAAAGGGACATGCAGCTTGCCACCTTCGGTCCCACACCGTATAAGGAAGTCAGTTTCCTTATGGTATCCTCTTCACTCATTCCTGCCAGCTTCACAAGCTCTATACTTCCCGATGCAACAGCCTCCGCCGCTGCCCTCACATACCCGCGGCGGTATCCGAGCCTGCAGGCATCCAGGTCATCCTCACTCATGGAAATGATCCCCTCCGGAGAAGGAAAACCAAAGTACGTTCTGCCCTCAGGATCCTTCAGCTCCTTTCCCGCTGCCCTGCAGAGCATTTCCACGCTGCGCTTTATCGCCGGGATATTTCTGTTCTGGGAAATGATAAAGCTGATCAGTGTCTCCCAGGGATCCTGCCGTAAGATACGTATGCCTTTGCCGTATTCACAGGCATTATACAGAAAAGCATCCTCTTCCTTCCGTATCAGGTTCCTGATGGAACGGTAATCAGTATCCATATCCAGGTACTTACGCCAGACCCTTTCATACTCCTCCCTGCTGCAGGAAAGCAAAAAACGTCCATCCCCGGTGCGTTTTATGATAAGACAGTATGAAAGATGCGGTACCCTGTAGGTATCCTCATCCAGCTTTTCCCAACGGAAGCACTGGCCGCTCTCCGCGATCCTTTCGAGCTCCAGATCATCCTTTGTTTCTAAAATATAATCCATCGAAAACTCCTGTGATCAGCTCCTTAATATCTCGCTGATCCTTCTCTCAAAATCCCTGTATCCCTTCGGGAAATTCTGGGAACCGTCCGCCTTTATAACCCTTCCGTCATTTACTTCGGCAGTAAATCCGAACATGATACCATCCAGCACGCCTTTCGGATGCTTTCCGTGGAAGCCGTCCCATTTCATCACCTCTGCCATGTTAAGAAGCTCTATCATCTCGCTGCAGGAACAGGTTTTACTGCAGTCAGCCTGCCTTTCCTTCCCATTTTCCGTATAACGGTAAAAATATAAAGTGATCTCCGCCTCAGTATCCCTGCTTACTATCTCATACTCCCAGGTTCCGCGCATACCGCTTTCCCTGAGCACTATCCTGCTGAATGATTCAACTCTTTCCGCTTTTCCGAACATCTCAGATCCTCCCCTCCAGCTCCTTCTCAAAACATATAAAATGCTGCCCGTACATATCACATTCACCCACCTCACGGAAACCGAAGACCGCATAGGATCTGAGGGCCTTCACATTAAGGCAGTTCACAAGAAAATGTATGCTTTTATAACCCTTCTCCCTCAGCAGACCCAGTCCGAACTTCACCATTTTACGTGCTATACCCCTGTTCTGCATATCCGGTGCCACAGCCATTCTGGCCAGCTCTCCCCCCGGCTGAAGAAATGGATCCCAGCAGGCAAGTTCATCCACCTGGGGATCCTCCTCCCATGATATCGCCGCTATGATCCTTCCCGTATCATCTCTCATAACATAAAGAGCGTCCCTGGAAAGATCGTAGCTTATCTCATCATTTCCCGGATAATCCTCATCCCACGGACAGAACTCCCGTCCCAGCTGGGAGCGGTAGAGCTCAAGTATCTCCGCCCTGCTTTCTTCCTTTGCACATTCGATCTTATACTTCATCTTTCCCCTTTCAAAAGCTGTTCCTTTTATTGCCTTTATCCCAAAATAAGCTTATAATCAAAATGGTCTGCGAAATAATTCCGCACATATTGCGATCTTAATCCCGCATCTGAAAGGAGCCCGCATACGTTATGGAAAAGATCTTTCACCTCAAGGAATATGGAACAACCGTCAAAACCGAGATCCTGGCGGGATTAACCACCTTCCTTTCAATGGCTTATATCCTGGCTGTAAACCCGAATATCCTCGGAAGTGTTATGAATTCCAACGGCGTATTCCTTGCAACCGCCATCACTTCGGCCATAGCCACATTTATCATGGGCTTTCTTGCGAACTATCCCATCGCTCTTTCCGCAGGAATGGGTCTGAATGCATACTTTGCCTATACCGTCTGCATGACCGATCTTGCCGGCGAAGCGGAGCCTTTCCGCATCGCCCTTACAGCCGTTCTGGTGGAAGGCATAATATTTATAATCATGTCATTATTCCGATTCCGTGAAAAGATCGTAAACAGTATCCCTTCGAATCTTAAATATGCCATTTCAACCGGTATAGGTCTTTTCATTGCATTTATCGGATTAAACAGTGCGGGTGTCGTCGTTCCCGATGATTCGACAACCATTGCAATGGGTGACATATCATCACCCACCGTAGTGCTTTTTCTCTTCGGCTTTATCATTATCGCCATCCTCAGTCACTTCAGATTCAAAGGAGCGATCCTGTTGGGGATAATCATAACCTGGGGGCTGGGCATGCTTGCGGAGCTGATCGGCTGGTATATGGTAGATCCCGACTCTGAAGCATATACACTGATACCGGCCTTTACAAATGCCCTTGATTTTACAGGCCTTAAAGAGACTGCATTCAAATTCAATTTCTCATGGGTATTTGACCACATCATACAGTTCATCGCCATCGTATTCAGCTTCCTCTTCATGGATCTTTTCGATACCGTCGGTACCGTGGTGGGTGTTGCCGATAAGGCAAATCTTCTTGATGAGAAAGGAAATCTTCCCCGTGTGGGCAGGGTATTTCTCGCTGATGCCATCGGAACCACTGTGGGCGCCTGCCTCGGAACCTCTACCGTGTCCAGCTATGTAGAATCAAGCACAGGGGTTGCCGCGGGAGGAAGGACCGGCCTTACCGCAATAACCACAGGCGTCCTGTTCCTGCTGTCCATATTCCTGAGCCCTGTTTTCCTTGCGGTCCCGGGCTTTGCAACCGCTCCGGCTCTTGTATATGTCGGAATGCTTATGTTCTCAAGCTGCAAGAAGATCGAATTTGACGGTGATATAGCAAATACCGTAAGCGCATACCTTGCCATCATCATGATGGTATTAACCTACTCCATAGCAAACGGTATCATGTTTGGCATTCTTTCCTGGGTCATTCTAAAGATCTGTACCAAGAAGATCAAAGATGTGAGCCCCATTATGGCAGTGATCTTCATATTGTTCGTACTGAGGATCGTGTCTCTGGTAACCAGTTTTCAATAGCCACCGGCTAAAGCACGAACCCGTAAGGCAGGAGTTCCTTCAGTGTGAACTCCTCCTTTTTTTCGCCTTCATCCGTTATTGTTACAACCGTAACAGGCATATCCGGCGACTCTGCAAATTCCGAAATTACCTGCCTGCAGGCTCCGCAGGGATACGGAGCGCCTCCGGCAGCCGCTATAGCGATCGCCCTGATCTTCACTGCGCCTTCACTTACCGCCTTGAATATCGCCGTCCTCTCTCCGCAGTTGCAGAGTCCGTAAGATGCATTTTCCACGTTGCATCCGCCGTATATCTCATTTCTG
>ONWK01000124.1 GCA_900321505.1 uncultured Eubacteriales bacterium | reverse complement strand
TACTTTCCCTTATGGGTTATTATTCACTTTCATCAGAAGGATTTTTTGTATCTGTCGTGTCGACTTCGAACGCTACCGTCACCGAAATCTTTCGAATCAGCTTCTTTTTCTTGTATTTTTCTCCGCTGTAATCAAAAGAGAAAAACTCGCAGAAGTGCGTAAATTCAAGGATTTCTACATATCTGTGCGTTGTAGCAAAACAATAGTCTCCACGTGCATACTCTGCGGGAACATATCTGCCGGCGTGACGCGGCTAACCTCAAAGCCCCCCTCGGTGAGTATGGCTATGTCTCTCGCCAGCGTAGCCGGATCGCAGGAGACATAGACAAGCCGCCGCGGTGCCATGGAAATGATAGTCTCAAGGAGCGTCCTGTCGCAGCCCTTCCGCGGCGGATCCACTACCACCACATCCGCCGTGTACTTCCGGGAGTTTTCAGCATAGCACCGTGGAACAACCTCCTCTGCTTTTCCAACAAAGAACTCCGTATTTGTAAAGCCGTTAAGCTCTGCATTCTTTCTCGCATTCTCTATCGCCTGCGGTACTATCTCAACTCCGTAGACCTGCTTTGCCTTTCCCGCAAGGAAAAGTGATATGGTCCCTATCCCGCAGTACATATCCCAGACTGTCTCATCACCCGTAAGGCCGGCATAATCCAGAGCCTTTCCGTACAGCTTCTCCGTCTGGACCGGATTAACCTGGAAAAATGATTCCGGTGCGATCTCGAATTTAAGGTCACGGATAGTATCGACTATCACCGGCTCACCGTAAATGGTCCGGCCCGAAAAACCCAGAATCCTGTTGGTCTTATCCTTATTGATATTGATCGATACTGAGCTCAGCCTGATAAAAGGGGTCTGTTCCCTGTTATATCTTTCAACCGCAGCCTGCAGCTTCCCGACCAGCGTTTCCTGCCCTGGCAGCTTATTGCCGTTGATAACGACACAGACCATAAGCTCACCCGTTGCAAAGCCCACCCTTGTCAGCAGATGTCTCACAAGTCCGCTGTGACTTTCTTCATCATACTCCGGCACCGCCTCTTCCTTCATATATTCCCTGAAGCCACGTATGATCTCCTGATTCACCGGATGTCCCGTGGGGCAGTCCGAAAGAGCGATAAGAGAATGACTGTGTCCCGCATAGAAACCGACCACCGGCTCTCCTGCCTTATCCCTGCCCACCGGAAACTGCATCTTATTTCGGAAATGCCATGGCTCCTCCATCCCCATGATCGGTTCCATAAGAGCTGCTGCATTTTCAAGTCCTCCGATACGTGTAAGGCAATTCTCCACATATTTCTGCTTCAGCTCAAGCTGCTTCTCATAGGAAAGATGCTGCAGAGTACACCCTCCGCAGCTACGCGACTTTTCGCATAAGGGCTCCACACGGTCCGGAGACGGCTCAAGTATCCTTTCCAGCCTGCCGTAGGCATAACGCTTCTTCTCCTTCAGCATTCTTGCCTCAACACGGTCTCCGGGCGCCGTGTCCTTTACAAAAACGGTAAGCCCGCCTTCTTCCCGATCCCGCAAATGGCCGATACCTTCACCATCCGTTGACATATCTTCAATCGTCAGCTCAAAAAGCTCATTCTTTTTCATATCCGTATTCTCCCGCATAAAGGGCTGTTTCTTTCATATCATCATAGCCCATGCTTCCTTCTCATGCAAGAAGAACCGGGTGGTTTCTTCCGATCCCACCCGGTTCTTCTTAATGCTCAAAACTGCTTAGACGGCAACTTTATACATACGTTCATGCACATACGGACCTACCTCGTCCTTCTTCATTCCAAGAGAGATGGCAAGCTCTCCGTACAGGCTGTCCTCCGCAATATGGAAATACTTTGCATCGGAGCTTGTAACCTTCTTCCCCTCGGAAAGACGTTCCTGCATACGTCCGTAAATGGTCTTGATAAGACTTACGATGATCGCAGGTTCGCATGTAAGCAGTGCCTGTTTATAAAGAAGCTCACGCTTCTTCTCTTCCTCAACAGGCATGGCTTTTATATTATCAAGCTGTTCCAGAAAATCTTTTGCCTCATCCTCAGACATAACCTTGCGTATCACAACGCGCTCGTTATCCACCGGGGTAAATATGGAGCTATCCCGGATATAACATGGCGTCATCGTATAATATATCTTCGTCTGATCTACTCCGGGACAATCAATGGGACCTACCTCCGTGATCCTGCAAACGCCGTTGCTCCCGTACACCACAAAGTCGCCGACCTTAAACATCAACCACAACTCCTTTATAACTCAAAGCCGCTGTCAACTACTCTGCTCCAATGAAGGCTCTCTTCCACTCTTCAGCTGGAAGAACAACACTACAGGCATTATTATAACACAAATTTTTCGTGAACGTAAGCTTGCAGAATTTACAAAAAAAATCCCCATGATATGTACTTTTTTACAACAAGCAAAAACCAGTTCAGGTGATCACCTGTTTTTTATCTCGATCCTGTCAAGTATCCCCTGCACCCCTACATTCTGATGCGTGAGATACATCCGGCTCACATCCTCCGTAAACTGGGGATCTGCGCCGGTTTTTTTCACGATCTTCGTAAGCGGATATCCCTTATCTATATAACTGCATATCTTTTCCACAAGGGCGTACAGGTCCTTATCCTGACGGATCTCCGTCCGGGCATGCCCGTAATAGATTTTCTTTGGTGAAAGGGCCAGAAGCTTCTCCCAGCTGTCTCCGATCTGAGTTCCCCTATGCATTTCCAGCTCGTACAGAGGATTCAGATCACCGACAAAAAGCGTGCCGTCATCCAGCGCAAGCGTGATGCTGTCGTCACTGTGTCCCGGTGTGGACAGAAGCTCGCCGTCTATACCAAGCTCCCGCAGGAAAGCGCGGCTTTCAGCAAGCGGAAGCACCTTTGCCTGATCTTCCCGGACAGGATGGAAATCAACCTTAGGATCTCTCAGCAATACCTCATCGTAATCATGCACATGCTCCAGCTGGGGCTCCGCCAGGACTATCACAGGTCCATGCTCGGCGATCTCCTGCGCTATCCCCATATGATCAGGATGGAAATGTGATATCAGGATGTAGTCGATGCTCTGCAGAGGGATCTTTACCTCTCCCAGCGCATGGCAGAACGCCGGAAATGTTCCTGCCCATCCTGTATCAAAAAGCAGCATTCCCTTTTTTCCTTCGATAAGATATGTATTTGTTGCTGAATATCTCAGTCCGGTTATCCTGTTCATAAATTATTCCCTCAGATCCTGTATGCATGGTCCATGGGGCCGCTGCCCTTTCCGATATCAAGTCCCGCAGCCAGCGCACCGGTCAGGTACTCCTTTGCATATTGTACCGCATCGGGAAGGCTTCTGCCAAGTGCAAGACCGGAAGCGATCGCCGAGGAAAGAGTACAGCCCGTCCCATGAGTATTCTCCGTTTCGATCCGCGGTGCAGTGAACCATTTTTCTCCCTGATCATAAATGAGCAGATCACTGGCATCCATAATGCTGTGGCCGCCCTTTATAAGGACTGCAATGCCATATTTCTCTCTGAGTTTCCTTCCGGCCTTCACCATATCCTCTTCTCCGGAGATCTTCATGCCGGTAAGCACCTCTGCCTCTGGAATATTTGGCGTTATGACGGTTGCCAGCGGGAAAAGCTCCTCCGTAAGTACCGAAACCGCTTCCTCGCTTATCAGCCTGGAACCGCTTGTGGAAACCATAACCGGATCCAGAACGATATTCCCGGCTTTATAATGTTCAAGTCTTTCGGCGATAACATGAATAAGCGCTCCGGAGGATACCATCCCTATCTTGACCGCATCCGGAAAAATGTCGGTGAACACTGCATCCAGCTGTGCCTTAAGGAATTCCGGCGTAACATCCATTATCGCCGTAACCCCCGTTGTATTCTGGGCTGTAAGGGCTGTTACGGCGCTCATGCCATACACATGGTGTGCGGTCATGGTCTTAAGATCCGCCTGGATACCCGCGCCGCCGCTGCAGTCGCTGCCTGCTATTGTAAGTACGGTTTTCATTAATATAATTCTCCCTTCATTTTTATCCCTTAGTTTTCACAGGTCACCTGACACCATCTTTTATGAGGACGCATTACCGGGGAAACCTCTGACTGATTCAGGAATTCCTTTACATCGCGCCTCTTTCTCCGGGACTACCCGCTTCCTTTAACTCTGTTTCCTGTAATTACAAAGCCGTAAGACCGAAGAGTCTCTCCGCCTTCCCTCTGAGTCCCTCCGCCGCTTTCTCCGCATCCTCCTGTCCGAATATCGCACTTATCACCGATATCCCGCAGATGCCGGTGTTTTCCAGCTCACTCATGTTATCAACGGTTATACCTCCGATAGCTACTACCGGGATACTGACAGCCTTGCAGATATCCTTCAGTACCTCCTTCGGCACCTCCACTGCGTCATCCTTTGACCCTGTGGGAAAGACCGCCCCGACTCCAAGATAATCGGCTCCTGCCTTTTCGGCCCTTACTGCATCCTCCACCGTCTGGGCGGAAACCCCGAGTATCCTGTCAGGGCCCATCAGCCGCCTCACCTCTGAGGCCTCCATATCCTCCTGGCCCACATGAACGCCGTCGGCATTTATCTTCACCGCAAGCTGCACATTATCATTTATTATAAATGGTACCCCATATTGCCTGCAAAGCTTCTGAAGAACCAGCGCCTCCGCCTCAAAGCTCTCTTCATCCAGCTCCTTTTCCCTCAGCTGAAGAAATGTTGTGCCGCCCCGCAGGGCCTTCTCCACGGGAACCTCCAGTCCCTCACCCTCCTTCAGCCAGTGACGGTCGGTCACGGCGTAGAGAAGAAGCTGTTCCTTACTGATATTCATCTTCTATTTCCTTTCTTAACGAATAATGTCATACTATGTACTGTTCAGCGCCATTCGCCGCAGCCGCAGCATTCTCCATATGGACAATCAGGCTTGTCCGCATGGCTCATTACCTGCGCAGATAAACATTCCTGCAGGCACGATGCCCGCTTGGCACCCGTATCGCGCATTTCAGAACATCTCAGTCTTTGCCATCTTCTCAAGCATGTCACCGTCCATATTGTAAATCGCATCTATGATCCGGTTTCTGTAGGTGGAATTACCGTCACCGGGAAGCATTCTTTCCCATCCGATCTCCCCTGCGATTCCCATCAGCGTTACGGCTGTGGCAACAGCCTCCAGCGAACGGCCCGGATTTGCGACCAGATATGCTGCGGCAAGTCCCGAAAGCTGGCAGCCGGTCCCTGTGATCCGACCCATTTCAGGCCTTCCGTTCCTTATCACATAAGCCTTCCCTGCATCTGCTACTATATCGATGGCTCCTGTAATGGCGATAACCGTATCCAGTCTTCCGGCAAGATCCTTTGCAAAGCTCACTGCTGCCCCGAGGTTCTCCTCAGTAACCGCATCCGCCACATCCGCATCCACTCCCTTTGTGGTCCCGCTGCCTGTCGCTATGGTCTTTATCTCCGAGATATTCCCGCGTATGGCGGTAAAATGTATCTCCTTCACAAGTCCGTCCGCAGTTCTGGTGCGAAGCCCCGATGCGCCTGTCCCGACAGGATCCAGCAATACGGGATGACCCAGCTCATTTGCCCTTCTTCCCGCACGGTACATAGCCTCTATGGAACGCTCATTCAGAGTTCCGATATTAATATTGAGTCCGCCGCAGATGGATGTGATATCCTCCACATCCTCCGGCTCATCCGACATGATGGGGCTGCCTCCGCAGGCCAGCAGCACATTTGCCACATCGTTTACAGTCACGTAGTTTGTAATATTATGTACCAGCGGCTTAGTCCTCTGTACATTTTCCCAGCATTCTCTCAGCATCTTTTTTCTCCTTCTCATCTAATTGATCCATGCCGGCATCTCCGATTGCTTCGCAATCGTCGATGTCGCGGCATTCGCCGCATACATCCGCAAGTCATGTTTTGCCCGCAAGCAAGCTTGCGCAAAACATGACTTGCGGATGTGCATGGCTCATTTTACGCGCAGATGCCGCAGGCAACCCGAAACGGACCGCCTGCGGCATGATAAGCAAAAACTGCATTGCTCCTTCCCTTCGCTGGCATTATCCATGATCAGGTTCAACGGTCAAGACGGGATCACGTCTCCTCTCAGCCGGTTTCCGCCGGCTCCCGCGGCATCTCATATTCAGTTTACAGTTTCTTCTGTTTCAATCTCTTCTCCCGCACCGTGAACCGGACGGAAGATCTTCTCATATTCCGGCCTGGCCGCAAGGAATTTCCCACAGATGGAGTACTGCTCCCACATATGCATGGGAAGGAACATTTTTACCGGTATCTCCTCAAGAAACTCCGTCGGTCCCACAAAACAGCCACTTCCCTGAACAGGATCCAGCGGGAAAAAGGCCACATCTATCTTCTCACCCTCCAGACAGCCTTTGATATCCGTAAGTATCGAAAGGAAATTCTCCCGCATCTTTTCATTTTCCGACGCAGGGACATTCGGCCAGTGCCAGTCATTCAGATCTCCGGCATGAAAGATCCTGCTGCTGTCCGAATGTACAAGGTAACTCACACCCACATCCGTCGAAGAAAAGATATCAAGCCCCGCCTTCGGCAGCACCAGTCTGTCGCCTTCATGCACCCAGTGGATATTACACTCAAGCCCCAGCTGATCCAGCGCCTCCTGTACCATTTCCCGTGAAATATCATCCGAAAGGATGTACTCACAGTCCGGATATTTCAGCATGAACCTGAAGATCACCGGTGAAAAATGATCATAGTGCTGGTGACTGGCCATAATATACAAGGGTTTATTATGGTCCAGCTCCGGCATGTCCCCCTGATAGTAATCAAACAGCAGGTAGCATTCAGAAAGCTCTACCAGATAGGAACTATGAAATATATAATGGATCTTCATCGCTTATTTCCGTACCAGCAGTGACTGACCTGTCATCTCCTTAGGCTGCGGAAGTTCCATGATCTCCAACAGTGTTGGGATGATGTCGCAGAGCTTTCCGCCTTCCTTCAGAGTGTATGCCGGATCATAGTTGTAAAGTATGAAGGGAACCGGATTTGTCGTATGTGCCGTATGAGGCGCGCCGGTCTCATAATTCAGCATCTGCTCGCAGTTTCCGTGATCTGCACAGATGAACATAACGCCGCCCGTTTCCTTAACTGCCTCTGCTGCGGAGCCAACCAGCTCATCAATCTTCTCAACTGCTGCAATGGCTGCGGAAAGCACGCCGGTGTGGCCTACCATGTCCGGATTTGCAAAGTTGATGATGATCACATCATATTCTTTTCCGCGGATAGCCGCATTCAGCTTGCTTCCTACTTCAGGAGCGCTCATTTCCGGCTGCAGATCGTAGGTGGCAACCGCCGGTGAATTTACAAGTATCCTGTCCTCACCGTCATTGGGCTCCTCGATTCCACCGTTGAAGAAGAAGGTTACATGAGCATATTTCTCTGTCTCTGCAAGACGCAGCTGCTTCAGGCCGAGGTCAGCAAGATATTTACCGAAGGTATTGGTGATCTCCTGCTTCTTGAAAGCTACAAGCTTGTTGGGGATCGTCTCGTCATAATCCTTGAAGCAAACATAGGTAAGCGGCATGAAGCCGTTGGCACGCTTCAGGAACTTGATGCACTTTGTATCAGATGCATCACCGGGCTGCGCTGCGATATCCTCATCAGAGAAGCAGAATGCCTTGGTGATCTCACGGGCACGGTCGGGACGGAAGTTGAAGAAGATCACGGAATCCCTGGGCTTTACAACAGATACGGGATTTCCTGCCTCATCAGTGATGACTGTGGGAAGCACGAACTCATCCGTCACGCCGTTATCATAGGAATGCTGCATAGCCTCGATGGGATCGGTCTCCTTAACGCCCTCGCCGAGAACCAGAGAATCATATGCCTTCTGGATACGGTCCCAGTTGTTATCACGGTCCATAGCATAGTAACGTCCGGAAAGGGAAGCCACCTTGCCTACGCCGATCTCAGCCGCCTTATCAACCAGCTCCTGCAGATAGTCCTTGCCTGATGCCGGGGGTGTGTCACGTCCGTCAAAGAAGGGATGCAGATATACTCTCTCCAGTCCTTCCTTCTTACAGAGCTCAAGAATAGCATAAAGATGGGTATTGTGGCTGTGAACACCGCCGTCTGAGAGCAGACCCCAGAGATGCAGGTCGGAGTTATTGGCCTTGCAGTTCTCGATAGCTGCAAGAAGCTCCTCATTTCTGAAGAAATCCCCGTCCTCGATCAGCTTTGTGATAAGTGTAAGATCCTGATAAATGATACGTCCGGAGCCGATATTCATGTGTCCGACCTCGGAATTACCCATCTGTCCGTCGGGAAGGCCTACTGCCATACCGGATGCAAGTCCCGGAACAAAGGGGCACTCAGCCATAAGTCTGTCGATATTCGGCGTTTTCGCCATATAAACTGCATTTGCTTCCTTGATGTCTGAAAGACCGAAGCCGTCCAGTATCATAAGTACTACGGGTTTTCTCATAATGTATCTCCTCTCATGGAATCATATATATATGGAACCGCCCTTTTTTCCGGGTGTCCCTGAACCAACGATTTTCCGGTTCGTTCCGTAAAACCACGCATATTTTAACATACCGAACCGACATACTCAATGAAAACTTAAAAAATGAGCTGCCGCTTTTTTGCGACAGCCCACTTAACGCCTATCCCTTCGGGATAAACCTGTTTTCATTTTCCGAATAACTGTATCCTGCGGCATCCAGCTTCCGCACTATTTCCTCAGGATCAGCTCCCTCCGCATATCTAAGCTCCTCAAGCGTCGGATAGCTGTCCCGCAGTTTCATATTTACCCAGCTGAGCAGCATGTACGGATCCTTAGGTATCGGCATGATCTCTACCTCCTGATCAACATCTGAAAAATGTCAGTAATCCATTCCCTTATACTTAACGCTGAGCATCGTCAGATCGTCAAACTGCGGTGCATCTCCCACGAAAGCATTGATCGACTTCGTCATATGAGCGATAAGGTCCACAGGACTCAGCTCCGGATCCTCATTAAGGGCCTCGATCATCCTGTCCATACCGAACATTTCCTTATCCTTATTGGTTGCCTCCGGCGCACCGTCAGTGTAAACGAAAAGTGTACCGTCCTTCGGCATCATAAAGCTGTACTCACGATAGCTCATGCCTTCCATGGTTCCGAGAGCCGGTCCGTGTCTGTCCTTAAGGATCTCGAATTTTCCGGATTCAAGCTTCAGCATGGGATACTCATGTCCGGCGCTCACCGCCCGTACTTCACCGGTGGTAAGATCCAGAATGCCCACCCATGCGGTAACAAACATCTGGTTCTCATTTCCCTCGCAAAGACTGTTATTCGCTTCCTCCATAACATATTTCAGATCCAGTCCGGAGGTAGCGTACTCACGGATCAGACGCTTTGAAACCATCATGAAGAGCGCCGCAGGCACGCCCTTATCGGATACATCCGCGATAACCATACCCAGCTGAGTCTCACCGATAAAGAAGAAATCATAAAAGTCTCCGCCCACGTCCTTTGCCGGATCCATGGATGCAAATATCTCAAATGCATCATGCTCGGGGAATTTCTTAGGCAGTACATCCATCTGGATACGCGCCGCAAAGTCCATCTCCGTTGCCAGCTTTTCACGGTCCTTGTAAAGACGGATATTCTCCTCGTTGTATTTATCGATCTCCACCGCCATTTCGGCGATATCATCCGCAAGATCACCCAGCTCGTTCTTCTGCTTTATTTGGCTCATTTCCTCAACGATACGTGAGCTGTCCTTATCCTGAATGTATTCGCGCACGCCCTGTTTTACCTTCGTCACCGGTCTGATGACCGAATGGTTCAGGAACAGCAGAAGCAGCACAGCCAGTATGATAAGGGCGCCTCCGATCACCAGAACCATTATAAGCTCCATCCTCATTACATCCGAATGCACATCCGTCCAGGGATGTATTATGGCGAGGACGCCGCAGAGTTTGCCGCTGAACTTAATTGCCTTGAACCCGATGTACAGATATTCGTCGGATTCCTTATCATGATACTGCTCGAAGGCAAGATCTGCCTTTCCATTAATTATCTTCTTAAGCGCGGGATGCTCCTCCGGCTTATAGTCCACATAGGTCCCCAGTCCGGAGGTCGCCGAGGTCATAGTCATCTCGGCTATGGAAAAGACAAAACCGCCTTTTTCCCCGTTCGGATCAAAAAGGATGATATCTTCAGACGGCATAAACCATTTATATACCGAAATGATATCATTCATATAATCGAACATGCACTGTGCATATGAAAGCTGTTCCTCAAAGGTCAGCGAATTCAGGTAGTCCCCGGCCAGCTTTTCATTCTCGAAATCTCCCTTTGTGACCCTGATCATCTGGAAGTTCCAAAGCGACTGGTCATTTTCGGTCGGATCCGAATCCCTTACTTCTTCCGGATGTTCCTCGAAGAAATCAAAAAGCCAGGTAGGTCCGGCGACGTTTAATGCTTCATCGGTGATCTGATTCAGAAAGCCCTCAAATATTTCCTCCTTGCCCCTGAAGTAAGTATTCAGACTTCCTTTCACCAAAATAGCAGCGGCACACGCGATGACAAGAATAAATATGCCTGCCACGATCAGTCCCACCTGAACAAGAAGCTTTTTATTCCTTTTTTCATGAGTAACCTGTCCTGCTACTTCCTTATCGTCAGACATTCCTCTCCTGCCTTTCATTTCACTCCTTCTCGATTATATCGGCTTTTGCGGCAAATTGCAACGTAAACCCGTTTATTCGGAGTAACTATACAGCGCCCTGCGCTCCGCGCCATGGCCGCCCCTGGAAAACATAAAAACATAACTATTCGGTACCTTTAAGGTTGTGACATTTCCGATATTATGTTAATATATGTATATGTCCTGCAGCCCGTTCAGGTATACGGTTTTTTCATCCGAAATTCTTCGTATTCCCGGACGCGGTATGCTGAACAGGGGTATTTGCGTTACTATAAATGTATTGGTAAAAGGAGGATTTTTATGGAACGCGCACGTAAGTACATTGCCGAATTCTTCGGCACCATGATCCTGGTAACCCTTGGTTGCGGAACTGCCATGCTTGTTGGCTGTGACGCTGAACACGGCGGAGGATATATCCTTACCGCTCTGGCCTTCGGTCTTGCTATCGTTGCCATGGCATACGGTGTGGGAAATATCTCCGGCGGTCATGTAAATCCCGCAGTTTCACTTGCTGTTCTCATCAGCGGCGGCATGGATGTAGTTGACTTCTGCGGTTATGTTATCGCTCAGTGCCTTGGAGCCCTTGCAGGAAGCGGTATCCTGGCTCTCATCTTTGATCTTGGCTCCGTTACCGACAAAACCGGCGGTTATGGAACTAATGGTCTCGGCGGTGTTAACGACAGTATAGGAGCAGGCTTCATAGTTGAAGTTGTGCTGACATTTATCTTCCTTCTGGCAATACTCGGTGTTACCTCAAAGAATCAGAAGCACGGATCCTTCGGAGGACTTATCATCGGCCTTACACTTGTGGGTGTTCATATCCTGGGTATCGGTCTTACCGGAACCTCCGTTAACCCCGCAAGAAGCCTTGGTCCCGCTATCATCGCAGCGATCAACGGCAACTCCGATCCCATGTCTTCCCTCTGGGTATTCATCGTAGCTCCCTTCGTAGGTGCCGCTCTTGCAGCCTTTGTATACAAACTGCTTGAGGGCGCAAAGAAGAAAGAGGAAGAATAGATCATTACCTGACCACTAAAAAAGCCCCTGAAAAAGGGGCTTTTTTAGTGTCAGTCCGTAGGACGTTCAAGTGCGGCATGAGTTGAAGATTCGATCATATCCTCTCTTACGAAGGTTACAAGGTCCTCTTCCGTCATGTTCTCATCCTGTACGATACGGTTTGCCTGCCGGTCAATACAACGCTCGAAATAGTTACGCACCAGACGTGCATTTGCGAAGTTCTTGATATCTCCGTCAAGCATGCCGCGCAGATAGGTCTCCGCCATGGTTGCAGCACCCGGAGTCAGCACATAATCCGTCTCCTGGCACATATGTCTGAAGATCTCCATCAGCTCACCGGCAGCATAATTCGGGAAGTGGATATACTTGTTGAAACGTGAACGAAGACCCGGGTTGGATTCGATGAACTCAACCATTTCCTTGGTATAACCTGCAACGATGACGATGAAGTCATCACGGTCATCCTCCATACGCTTCAGAAGGATATCTACCGCTTCCTGTCCGTAGTCACCCGACTCCTTGTTATGAGTCAGTGAGTAAGCCTCATCTATGAAAAGGATACCGCCGATGGCACGGTTGATAACTTCAGTGGTCTTAAGTGCAGTACCACCGGAGAAATGGTCTACAAGTCCGGAACGGTCAACCTCTATGAACTGTCCGCGGCTTACCACTCCAAGCTGCTTATAGATCTTTGCCAGCAGACGCGCGATGGTAGTCTTACCTGTACCGGGATTTCCGGTGAAGACAAGGTGGAAGGACATGTCGATCCTCTTCAGTCCCTTCAGCTCTCTCAGCCGGCGCACCTTGATGATATTGATAAGGTGCATAACGTCTTCCTTAACGGTTGAAAGACCGGTCAGCTTCTGAAGCTCTACGATCAGCTCATCCAGACTCTTCTCGATCTCTTCCGACTCATCCTGTCCCCTGCGGTTGCCGCCGACACGGCCGGCACCACGTTTCAGGTTGATCTTCTCCTCTTCCTCCTGCTTTCTCTGGAAGTTGGAGAACTCGGTGATATCATCCGCCCGCTTCTTCATGATGTTGTAGCCGGAGATATTTACCGCATTCTTTGATACGAATTTACCGGAACGTGCATCAAACGTACTGACTTTGCCTACATCCGCATCCGAAGTATCATTGAAATGATTGGTACTCTTGTTGGAACCCTGACGCTCCATCTCCTGCAGCTTGGCCTGAGCTCTTGACTGGGGTACCGCTACCCCCGCCTCCTTAAGGGTTTCATTCAGCATCTCAATATGGTCAGCCAGCTTCTGACGGGTCGTCTCATGTACCTTATCATAGTTCAGGAAGCCGTCACCCAGCT
Organism: uncultured Eubacteriales bacterium; assembly: GCA_900321505.1. Taxonomy (GTDB): domain Bacteria; phylum Bacillota; class Clostridia; order Lachnospirales; family Lachnospiraceae; genus Eubacterium_Q. Next base: position 503 of record ONWK01000124.1, on the reverse strand, counting down.
TCCGGAAGGTATCTACCACGAATTTGGATTTTGCTACATTTCCTTCTCCGACGCCTGAATTGGGATCCAGATCAGCCTTTATAAAGTAATGCAGACATGCAGGCGGACGCTTAAGATATGTATCGTCCGAGCATTTCTCCTTGACGAATTCTATAAAACGTTCTCCCGTACGCATGCGGAGATTAGTCTCTATGTACTGGATCTGGTCTGCTGTTTCGGGACTGCCGGGCTCATACAGGTATCCAAGAAATACCAGCATATCATAACGGAGCAGATCCCGAAGCGGTGTTGATGTTCCTCCCTCAAATAACGTCGCGTTCTTGCTGACTTCATCTGCATAAGCGATACATTCAGCAATAGTATTCTGTAAATTTCTGATGATCATAGCTACCTCTCCAAATGAACTTTTTTCCCCTTAAGTAAATTCCATTATATCACAATCTTCTTTGAAGGTCATTCATCATTTTACATTTTCTGCATATATTTTCAAGGCTTTTTTTACG
>ONWK01000161.1 GCA_900321505.1 uncultured Eubacteriales bacterium | reverse complement strand
GCGGATGATCTACAACCTTGTAGATTACAGCTATGTGGATCTGATGATCGTTTTTTCCGAGATCATCAATGACGATGACCTGATCGACTCTATCATACAAAGAGCAAAAGCGCATGGTAAACCGGTCTTCACCATAGGCAAAGCGCGTCCGGGCTGCACAAACTTCGGGTTCCTTTACGTGGACGGCATCGAAAAGGCCATACGCCATGTTGTGGAGGTGCACGGGAAAAAGGAACTATGCTTTGTGGCAGGTCCCGAGAATGAGGTGACTTCGGAAGCCAGACTTGCAAAATACAGGGAGCTTGTGAAGGAATACGGCTTTACCGATTCCCTCAACCGGGTTTATTACGGCGGCTACTGGTCTGAACCGGCAAAGGTTGCGGCAAATGATATCATGAAGCTTGAGAAGCTTCCGGAAGCCATAATCTGCGCCAACGATATGATGGCCATTACTATATCAGATGTATTTAAGCAAAATGGAATACGTGTTCCCGAGGATGTTATCCTGACCGGTCTGGATGATACCATCGAAAGCCGCGCAAATGCACCGTCCATCACCACCAGCGGCTGTGATATGAACGAGTTTGCGGAAATGATCGTTGATGCATTTCAGAAGACGCAGCGGGGTGAGCCTCTGGAGGATGAATATCTCAGTCACTTCAGCTTTGTGGAAGCCCAGTCCTGTGGCTGCCGGGAGACCATGGACTTCCTGCCGCTGTCGGAATATCTGAAATACAATATTACCAAGCAGAACGAAAAGCTTTTTGTGGAGCAGTCCTTCCATGCGATCTATGAGAAGATACTCGGCGCTCCCGATGTGGAGCAGCTTCCCAGGCTCCTGGACACTATGGGTTTTAATTCCCTGGCCATCATGGTAAATACAGATGCTTTCAGGAGTAATATCAATCCTCTGGCAGAGGGCTTCCGTCAGGGCTTTGATTCACGGCAGCGTGTGATCTACCAGACCGACAGGGATATCTCCGAGCTTCCCGTTACGATACGGCTCAGTGAGCTTGTGCCCGGCTTTGACAGTTTGATAAGGCGGGAAAGGCCCATAATCCTGTCGCCGCTCAGCTTCTTTTCACGGGCTATAGGATATCTGGTCTATGCTCCCGAGGTTACAAACCAGAACTATCACATGGTCATGCCCTTCACCAATTCGCTGAGTGAGATCATCGGATGCTACAGCATGGTGCGGCATCTGGAATTCAACGCCGAGCAAATGGACCGCATGGCCCGTCACGACTATCTGACGGATCTTTATAACCGTACAGGCTTCTATTCCAAACTGCAGAGCTTCTACAATCGCTGCGATACACCGTATTATGCCGTTACCACGGTTGATATGGACGGACTGAAGCTGATAAATGACCGCTACGGCCATGAAACGGGAGATCTTGCTATACGGTACATTTCACGCGCGGTTGCGGCAGTCGGAGATAAATCCTCTATATGCGGACGCTTTGGAGGCGATGAATTCGTTATCTGTACCGGTCTGGAAAGGAAGGAGGATGCGGAGCAGATCAGAAAGCAGATCACCGATTACATCCGGGATCACCAGACGAATACCAGCTTTCCCTGCGAGGTTACGGCAAGCATCGGAACCTGCGTCATGGAAAAGGGTTTCTTCTTTGACGATGCCCTGAGAATGTCGGATGAACTGATGTATAAAGAAAAAAGCGGAAAGAAGAACAGGAGATTATAGTATCTCCCGGGAGACTGAATAAAATGATCTATTTTGTGAGACACGGCCAGACCGTGTGGAATTCGGAAAATAAAATCTGCGGCGCCACAGACAGCCCACTTACGGAGCTGGGGCATCAGCAGGCCGTGGAAACGGCGGAACAGATAACGGAAATGGGAATAAAGGCGGATATGATACTGTATTCGCCCTTATCCCGCGCGAGAGACACAGCCTTTCATATCGCGGAGATCTGCGGATTTCCCATACAGGAGGAGAAACGTCTTATCGAGCAGAACTTCGGTAAATATGAGTCCACGCCGCGTGACGGTGAGGAATTCCATGAAGCAAAGAAGCAGTTCCTGAACCGTTACGAGGGAGGAGAGTCCATGTTCCGGCTGGCGCAGAGGATCTACAATCTTCTGGATGAGCTTAAGGAGGACGGCAGAGACTTTATCCTTGTTGCACACAACGGCATCGCCCGGGTCGTGCAGTCTTATTTCTACGAAATGACAAATGAAGAATATGCGTCCTTCGGTATAAAAAACTGTGAGGTGCGCGAGTACCGGTTTACGGATTAAGTACGGAAAAAGGCGCGTCCGGCCGGATTATTACGCAGGAGGATTTTATGAAAGCAGCAATCGATCTTACCGGGGACAAAATATCTTATGCTTACCTGGACGGAAATGAAATCGTGACTGAGGTTCTTCAGAATACCATAGGATTCCGGAATTCGGATCTGTTCCGGATAGAGGGAGCGATAAATGCGCTCATGCGTGTTGCGAAGGATATGATCGAATTTACGGTGGGAGACATGTTAACGGAGGTTATATGTGTCCTTCCGCTGTATGTCACCTATTCGCAAAGAGAAAGAGTTAAGAAGGCTGCAGCAGAGTGCGGACTGAACGTAAGAAAGCTGATCATAGGCTCTCTGGCCTCGGCCTACGGTATCTTTCAGAACGAGGAGCTTGGGCAGAAGAATATCCTTCTCGGTTCGGTAAGATCGGATTATGTGGAATTCCTGCTCTTTGAGGTGGACGGGGATGTGCTTACGGTTACGGGTTCCACCATGGTACAGTACGAGAAGGATCCCATGAGGATAGATCCTGAAAAGCTGAAGAATAAGATCCGCACGGAATTAAAGACCATGTACAGTGAAGCAGGACTGAGCTTCGGAGATAAGAATGAAGAGGTTTATCTTACATTTGATGGGAAGGCGGAATTCCTGAAGCGTCTTTTCACGGAGCTGCTGAATACCTGCTTTGAACAGGAGCCGGTCTTCTTTGAAAATGATCAGGAGAAGGGAGCCTTTGCCCATCTGCTGAAGCTGGAGTCCGAGAAAACCGAACTGATCAGAAAATGCTTTTCCGTGGACTGCAGCTTCGAAGGAATCAGTATCAGCTCCGGTATCGGCGGTGAACTGATCGAGGTATTCAAGCGCAACACTCCGCTTCCCGAGCAGAAGGTGGTTGAGCTTCCGGTTTCCTCTGATAACGTGCTCTGCTTTTATTCCGGAAACTACAGAAACCGTGAGAACGACGATCCCATCGGGACCTGCAGGATACCAAGTGCATATTTCGGTCAGAAGGTGATCGTTAAGATCACCTTGACGGAGGACGCGATAGTGGAGTATGTGGTACTTGACGCAAAAAAGCAGATCATCTTCCCGAGACAGGTACTGAAATAACATATGAGAGAACGGAGACCATTAACATTTCATTCCTTCTATGACAATTACAAAATGGCAAAAGCGTCAGAATATCTTATCTCATTAAGTAACACGGATGCTTTTCCTTTTCGTCGGGATGTATGGTTTTTTTCCATGTTAGGACTTTTTTCAGGGCTTGCTGAATATCCCCCAAAAATCTCACGGAAAGGAGGTTCTCCATGAAGACGATCGGTAATTATTTAAACAAACTGTCAGTCAAGATCATTAGCTCGGTAGTCATTCTGGTGACCCTCATCACCGTGACGATCGCTATTTTCAGTTACCAGATTTTCACCAGGACCATGCAGAAGGAGATTACTACCTATGTAGAGGAGATTTCGAACTATGCCACAATGGATGCCATTCAGTGGCATTTTCAGGATTATCTGAAAATGGGTGAAGTACGAATGCATAAAATATTAGCGCTGTTGTATGATGGAAAGTATGATGAAATATCAGATGAGGAAGTTCAAATTGTTTCGGCATATATGACTACACAGTCACGGCTCACATATCTCAGTACGTCTCAGGGTATAGATCAGATCGGAATCTACATTCCGGATGCATCGAAGGGTTTTACGGAGGCAACGGTGATCTTTGCGATGATCAAAGATTGGGGTGAGGATCAGAGTCAGATTTACTATATGTCATTGGGATCACCTATAGAGCTGTATTCACAGAGGGAATACACAGCTATGAGAAAGATCTGGATTGGGGAATCCGAAGAAGAATTGATCATTGACTATGAAGGAAATGAAGAGGGATATCCATATTTATCCGTTTTCCGCGCGTTGTATGACGGAGGAGATACTCCGGTGGGAGTTCTTGTAGTGACCAGGGAGATCACCGATATGGTAGAAACCTGGCGGCGGTATCTTATCGGAGTTTTTGCTGTGGTTATTTCTATTACGCTGATCGGAATGATATTGCTTGGTTTACATTTACGGCATCGCGTGGTTAAGCCTGTTGGGATGATCACGAAGGAAGCACAGCGTTTTGCAAGGGAGAGTGTCAGAACTGAAAATGAACTTGTCAATGATGTCGGTAAGATCACTGAAATCCGTATTCTGGCTGAATCTATCGATATGATGGAAGAGGACACAGTGCAGAATATAAATGAGATCTCCCGGATGTCCAGAGAAAGTGAACGTATGGATACAGAGCTTTCTCTTGCGGCAGATCTTCAGATGAGTGTTCTTCCGAAGGGTGAGAAGCTTTCTGAACGGAAAGAATTTGAAGTGGCGGCTTCTATGGATCCCGCCAGAGAGGTGGGCGGTGATTTTTACGACTTCTTCCTCATTGATGACAAACATCTTGTGCTTTTGATCGCGGATGTGTCGGATAAAGGCATGGGCGCCGCATTTTTCATGGCAGTTTCCAAAACCCTGATAAAAGCCAGGGCCAGCATGGGAGGCACTGCTTCTGAGATCATAACCTTTGCGGAGGAGAGACTGTCCGAGGAGAATGAGGCGGGTATGTTTATTACAGCCTGGCTTGGTATCATCGATCTGACTACAGGAGAAGTGAATGCCTGCAATGCGGGCCATAATTTCCCGGCCATAATGAAGAATAATACGGAGGATGGCTACAGGATCGAGAAGACAGTACATGGTCCTCCAATCTGTTTCCTTCCGGGATTGGGACATGTGGAATATAACTTCCGGCTGGAGCCCGGAGACCGGCTTTTCCTTTATACTGACGGCGTGACGGAAGCCAAGGCCGCAAGCGGAGATCGTTTCGGAAATGACCGGCTGATAGAAGCATTGAATGATGACAGGACGATAGGAGATGAATCTCTGATCCTGCGCGTGAAGGCGGCGGTGGATCATTTCGCCGGAGAAGAACCGCAGTTTGATGATATAACAATGGTGAGCTTCACCTATAACGGAGTATAGAAACCAAGAAGGGGACGATCCCGGGTATGTCCGGGATCGTCCCCTGTGTTTGAAATTGTTATTTTTTAAGAGGGTTTTTTACCTGGTCAGGAACGGAACCTATGGTTTATTTAACACTCAGCAGAAATTCAGCGTAAAGAAGCTTATGATCAGAGCAGTCTCTGTCTGAAAGACCGCTTGAAAGTTCTGTGAAGTCTTTGCTGACTACTATATTGTCAAGTGCGGCGTCAAAGCGGCGGAAGGTTGTATAGCGCCTGTCCGGACGGTTGACGTAGTATTCTCCTCCGAGAAAGACGATATCTTC
>ONWK01000316.1 GCA_900321505.1 uncultured Eubacteriales bacterium | reverse complement strand
CAGACCTGCTGATACTGGATGACCTGGGGACCGAGCTCACCAACAGCTTCACCCTGTCCCAGCTTTTCGAGATAGTCAACCGGCGGAACCTGGACAACCGTTCCACCGTCATATCCACGAATCTATCCCTGAATCAGCTTAAGGATCGCTATCAGGACCGCATCGTGTACCGTATTATAGAGCGTTATGAGCTCTGCCGGATCTACGGACAGAACATCCGCACCGGCAAGAGCCATATGAAATACAAATAAACCCCGCTTTCCTTAAGAGGTAAGCCCCCACAGGATCAGGAGGATCTTAACATGCCCGACACAAGTAAACTTGTCACTGTACCCGTAGGACGTCTGGGAATCGTTCCCCTTGCAAGCTGCAAAACCATGGGCGAACGTGTCGACCAGTATCTGGTAAAATGGAGAAAGGACCGTTCCACACCCGGAAATGCGGATATACATTTCAACGGATACGAACGTGACACCTATATAATCGGCTCCGAATGCCCCCGCTTTGCTTCAGGCGAAGCTAAGGGTACTCTTAAGGAATCTGTCCGCGGTGCGGATCTTTACTTCCTCGTTGACGTCTGCAACTACAGCATCGAGTATAATCTGAGAGGACGCATGGTACCCATGTCTCCGGATGATCATTACCAGGATCTTAAGCGCCTCATTGCCGCTGCGGCCGGAAAGGCTGCACGTATCAACGTGATCATGCCCTTCCTTTATGAGTCCCGCCAGCATAAGCGCAACAGCCGCGAGTCTCTGGACAGCGCTCTCGCACTGCAGGAGCTGATCCAGTACGGGGTCACGAACATCATTACCTTTGACGCCCATGACCCCCGCGTTCAGAACGCCATCCCGGTAAGCGGCTTTGAAAATGTAATGCCCACCTATCAGTTCATCAAGTCCCTTCTGAGATCCACCTCGGATCTTCAGATCGACAAGGATCACCTGATGGCCATAAGCCCTGATGAAGGCGCTATGCACCGTGCCATCTACTTTGCGAACCATTTTGGTATCGATGTCGGCATGTTCTATAAGCGCCGCGACTATTCACAGGTAGTGAACGGCAAGAACCCCATCGTTGCCCATGAATTCCTTGGTGATTCCGTGGATGGTAAGGATGTTATCATCATCGATGACATGATCGCATCCGGCGAAAGCATGCTGGATGTTGCAAAGAAACTGAAGGGACTTCATGCAAAGCGTGTATTCTGCCTTGCCACCTTCGGTCTCTTCTCGGCCGGACTTGATGTCTTCGACAAAGCCTATGAAGAAGGCTATATCGAGAAGATCATCACCACCAATACCACCTATCAGCAGCCTGAGCTGCTCCAACGTCCGTGGTATGAATCCGCAGATATGAGCAAATACATGGCGATCCTCATCGACCACCTTAACCATGACGCCTCCATCAGCGACCTGCTGGATCCGAGAGGACGTATACAGGCAAGGGTGAGCGAGTACAGGCAGTTCCACACCATCAGCGACAACTACGCCGCACCGATGTAGGAGGTTACGCCTTTATAGAAGCAGGTACGATTTTCCGGTCGTGATCACGGTCTCATGGAAACAGGGGCGGTTTCCTGTCACGCCCCCGGCCTTAAAGAAAATGGGATGGTTCCCGCCGGGAACCATCCCATTTTCTTTATACATATCCTTCCTCTGACTCTCTTACGATCTCCTTTCCGTTTACCACAAACTGATTCCGGCCGTTGATGATCCTGATCTGATCATCCTTTGCATAGGTGTCAACCCCCAGCTCGTTCCGGAGCTTTACCTTCAGTGTGGCTTCCCGGATCAGGATATGGGTATCCTCGGAATAACCGCCCATTGCCAAAGCTCTCGGGCCGCCGTTATCCAGCACCATTCCTGCCATTTCCTGGGCATAGACCGTTGAACCCCGCAGCGCTCCGATACAGGTGGACTGGTCTGCCCTGATATTGATGCTTCCGCTTGCCTCACGCACGGCGATCTCCGCCCTTTTTCCGTCTATAGTTCCGATCCCGGAGAATTCCGCGCCTCCTGCGGTAATGTCAACTGATGCCTTGCTTGCGGAAACCTTCGCCGATCCATGCATCGAGCCGATACTCACACCCCTGGTTATGGCCTGGTCAATGGTCACCTCACAATCCGCAAGACTGATATCCTCATCATTTTCAAATGATCCGATACCTACACCCACGTCTCCCTTTGCATCCAGTATGTACTTGCCTCTGCGTATCTCTATCCTGCCGCCCTTTCCGGAGCCTATGCAGATACCCCTCTTTCCGGCGGCATTGATCCTTACCTCGCCGTCCTGATAGAAGCAGAGCCGTCCGTGTTCCTCCTCCGGTCCGTTTCCTATGCCGTAATAATCGGAATGTGACAGCCGCATGGAAAGCGAGCCGCTGCCTTCCGTGAAAAGCGTTGTCGATGCGGGGACCTGGATACCGCCGCCCTTCAGCACATTTTCACCGATAAAGGTAAGTGTTACCTCTGAATTCTCTCCGAATTCTATGCAGGGTCTGTTCTTTACATTGGCAAAATACACATTTTCCAGCATGAGCCGGCCCATATATCCGGACTCTACCCGCATATGGATCTTGGTCTCCACACCCGGAGCGCCGACAATGCTGATGTCCTTATATACCACATTTTCGGCGGGAATAAGGATATCCGTGATGCCTGTCTTGATCAGGTTGCTGAGCAGTACACGATTCGTCTTCCCGGCAATATATATGCTCTTTGCCTGACCATCCTGCCGCTCCTGTACGTAGTTTCGGATCTCCTTTCTCAGGCTGTCGTCGATCTCATCGATGAATTCCGCAGCCGGCCTTGCGGTATAAAAGCCCTGGATCAGATCCGCCCCGAGATGGATCGACATGCGGAGCTCCTCCGAAGTCTCCACGCCCTCAGCCAGCGCCATGATATTATTTTCATGACAGAAT
>ONWK01000129.1 GCA_900321505.1 uncultured Eubacteriales bacterium | reverse complement strand
ATCATTCTTTACGCCAAATTCAGCGAAGGGATCGAATTCGGGGATATCATATCCGGTTTCCGGAGTACTGTCATTGGGTTCTGTACTGTTCCCGTTTGTTCCGTCCAGAATATCGTCAAGGGAGCCGAAGGAAAAATCAGCTGCTGCTCCGGATACATCATCGGATGCTGCGGTTACATCTGATGATATATTAGAAATATCCGTATCTTCGGCAGCTTTGCCGGGCATATCGATGCCGCCGGCATAGGGATTTTCAGGTGTCTTTTCCGGCATGTTGATACCGCCGGCATAGGGATTTTCAGGTGTCTTTTCCGGCATGTTGATACCGCCGGCATAGGGATTTTCAGGTGCTTTTTCCGGCATGTTGATACCGCCGGCATAGGGATTTGCAGCTGTCTGGCCAGGCATGTTGATGCCGCCTGCATTGGGGTTCCCGGCGGGCGGGTTCGGCATATTCATACCGGCTGCAAAAGGAACTGAAGCGGTTATACCCTGATTTCCGGCACCGCCGGCAACGGGGTTCTGAGCAGATGCATTCTGCTGCAGGAAGGGGTTGAGAGTAGGATCTGCTGCATTTTCCTTTGCAATAGCCTGGATATTCTTAAATTCCCTGATCTTCTTTTTGCTGGCCATAACCAGTACGAAACAGCCAACAGCGAGGAGGAGCAGGAAGCCTGTTACGAGGAAACAGAATAAACGGGAATCGGTGGCATCCAGAGTGAGTTCATAAATATTCGGGAAGACTGCTGTGGTTGCGCCAACCTTATTGAGGGCCTCCTTGTAGAAGCCGCGGACCTCGGAATCCATGTTCTTGATCTTGCCGGTCATTTCGATGGATGCGAGAGGATAGTCACCGTCCTCCGTAAGATAAGCCCAGGTGGGATCCACCATTGCCTCCAGCTGCTCTATGTCAGACTTGTTCTTCAATGTAAGGGACATGAGTGAGCCGTCATCAAGGATGACAACGTAATGCTGTTCGGTACCGATGGGGATGAAGCCATAGGTATGCTTGGTTTCTGCGTAATTTCCAAGTACAAATCTTACATTCAGGGTAGCGTAGTCACCGTTCACGGGGGCTATGCCCTGCGCAGCCGATGAGTTCAGGTTAACTGTTTCACCGAGAACCATATAATTCCAGTTGAATGCGGCGTATACTGCTGCACACCCCAGGAAAAACACGGTAAGGATGATAAAGATGATCATTGAGCTTTTTGTCTGTTTTGCGTTCTGACTCGTCGCTGCAGCCATGGAGATACCTCTCTTTTTTTATGATAACCGGATACTGCCTGTATCAGTTTCTTTGGAATTATAGTATAATATCAGCATAAATGCAAGTGCAGACCTTAGAGAGTGGCGAGGTTGGTTCAATGAAAAGATATATAGCTGAAATGCTGGATGAATACCTGGCAGGGTCTCTGTCACCCTGGCATATGCCGGGGCATAAAAGGAAAACCTTCTTCGGGGGCATGTGGGATGAAATGTTCCGCCATGACGTTACGGAGGTCCCGGGAACGGATGATTATCATCATCCGGAGGGTGCCATACTTGCTTCCGAACGGGCGGCTGCCGGAGTGTACGGGACGGCATACAGTCATTATCTTGTGGGAGGATCCACTGCCGGGATCCTGGCGGGGATCCTGGCCCTTGCGGAGCTTTTTCGAAGAGAATACGGGGAGGAGGTTCGGCCGGTATTTCTGGTGGGTAAAAATGTACACCGTTCGGTCCACAACGCTCTCAGACTGGCAGGCGCGGGAAGGATCGATCTTATACCGGAGGAGGATGAGGATTATGGACCGGTGCTTCCGGAGGAGGTAAGGAGGAAGATCGATGCACAGCAGGTTTCTGAAGCAGATTCCGACGTCACAAAAGATCCTTCGGGTACGGTCTTTGGTATGACCGGCTATAAAAGCCATGCAGAAGGATCCCGCGGTTCATGGGGATTTGCGGGATGTATAATCACCTCACCCACATACGGAGGCGCGATCTCACCGCTTAAGGAGATACGGGAAATCCTTTCGGAGGAAGGGATCCCTCTTATGGTGGACGAAGCCCATGGAGCACATTTGCCTTTTATAAAGGAAACGGCGGCTCTGAGCGGTATCAGCTGCGGAGCCGAAATAGTAGTACAGAGCCTGCACAAGACGTTGCCGGCGCTGACGCAGACGGCAGTGATCCATCTGACAGGGCAGCGCGGTGAAGATGGAAATGCCGATGAAGTACCGGGGAAAAGGGAAGACTGGTATGATGCTGACAGGCTGGAAAAATGCCTGAAGGAAAAGCTTGCCGTGGTCCAGTCCAGCTCTCCGTCATATATCCTGATGGTATCCGCCGAACAGGCGGTGGCATGGGCGGATGAACACAGGAAGGCTTTTGAGGAATATTTACACAGAATACAAAGATTCCGGGCTTCACTCCGGGAAAGCACAACCTGCTTCAGGCTGGCGGAATATCAGCCTCTGCAGGATCCAACGCGCATAACCCTCAGGTTTAAGGATGAAAGCTCCGGGATACCCATGGTTCAGGTATCCGGGCAGCTGGAGGAACAGCATGGTATAGTTGCCGAGCTTGCAGGAGATAAGGAACTGATACTCATTTCCACTGTTGCGGATACGGATGAGGATCTTCAGAAGCTGATGCAGGCTCTTGGAAAGGTGGGACAGCAGGAATCAGTCCCGGACCGGACCGTAACTGTCCCCTGTGATCCCGGCAGCCCGGCAGAGGAGGACATCTATGTATACCCGCCGGGGATACTGATCGTGCATAAGGGAGAAATGATAACGGAGGAAGCGGCAGAAAGGATCCGCCGTGAGATGAAGGCAGGAAGAAGGATATACGGACTGAAAAAAGACATGTAAGGGGAGACGTAAATGAGGAAACTTTTTAATGACGGGTGGGAATTTGCAAAGACATTGCCGGATGAAAGTGCTGCTCCGGAGGATTTCACTCCGGTGGAGCTGCCGCATGACTGGCTGATCTATAATACTGCCGATCTGTACGAGAGTTCCTATGGACACTATCGTAAGAAATATGATTTCGGCAAGGTGGAGGGAAGATGTATACGCCTTTATTTTGAAGGGGTTTACATGGACAGCACTGTTTTTCTGGACGGGCAGAAGGTTATGGACTGGAAATACGGCTATTCCTCGTTTGAAGCGGATCTGACGCCGTTTCTGACTGACGGGGAGCATCTGATAGAAGTGTTGGTAAGACATGTTTCGCCGAATTCAAGATGGTATTCGGGAGCCGGCATATTCAGGGATGTATGGTTTATAGATTCGGAGCCGGCTCATTTCGTAACGGACGGATCTTATTTTCATGCGGAATCGATATCTCCCGGTGATCTTTCCGCCTGGAAATGCATGATAGCTGCCGAGGTTAAAAACCCGGAGGGCTATGAGGTTACGGCAGAGCTGAGAGACGGTGGAAAGATTCTCTACACTTCGGAGATGCTTTCCGGTGATACATTTTATGAATCATCCACGGAGGGCAGGGTACTGTGCTGCAGCTTCGGGTTAGAGGGGATAAAGAGGAAACAGCTTTGGGATATAGATAATCCCCATCTTATGACGCTTTGTCTCAGGATGACGGAGAAAGAATCGGGAAGGGTTGTGGACAGTACCGAAGAAAGGGTTGGCTTAAGGCAGGCCGTGTTCGATCCCGACAGAGGCTTTTTCCTGAACGGCAGACACAGGAAGATCAATGGTGTGTGTCTACACCATGATCTGGGTGCCCTGGGTTCGGCATTTCATATATCGGCTGCAAAGCGGCAGCTCCGCTCCATGCAGGAAATGGGGGCAAATGCGGTCCGCACCTCCCACAACATGCCGGCCCCCGGCTTCATGAAGCTTTGTGACGAGCTGGGGATACTTGTGGACAGCGAGGCCTTCGACATGTGGGAGAACCCGAAGACCGAATACGATTACGCCAGATTCTTCCGGGAATGGATGGAGAAGGATGTGGCAGGCTGGATTCGCCGCGACAGGAACCACCCGTCGGTGATCATGTGGAGCGTCGGAAATGAGATCACGGATACCAACGAGATCCCTAAAGGCCGTGAGATCGCAAGAGCGCTGCACAGGGCGGTGAGAAAGCATGATCCGCTGAAAAATGCCCCGACTACAATAGGCTCCAACTATATGGAGGGGGAGGGAGCCCGGGGCTGCGCAGAGGAAATGGATCTTGCAGGCTATAATTATCTGGAACGCCTTTACGAAGTGCATCACCGGGCGTATCCGGACTGGAAGATATACGGAAGTGAGACCACATCCTGTCCGAAGAGCCGCGGCGTGTATCATTTCCCTCTCAGCACCGTGTCGGTAACATATGTGGACGGGCAGTGTTCATCGCTGGGTAATTCGCGTAACGGCGCGGATGCGGATACTACCGAGAAGGTTATCTGCATGAACCGCGATATCGATTGCTGTGCGGGAATGTTTATCTGGACAGGTTCGGATTATATAGGTGAGCCGACGCCATATTCCACTAAGAATTCATATTACGGAAATATCGATACGGCGGGGCTTCGGAAGGACAGCTTCTACCTTTACAGGGCCGCATGGACCAAAAAACCGGTCCTGCATCTTATGCCGTACTGGGATTATAATCCGGGACAGCTGATCGATGTAATGGTATATACGAATCTTAAAACCGTGGAGCTCTTTATAAACGGGCTGTCCTGCGGCATAAGGGAACCGGAGGAGTATACCGCAGTATGGAAGGTACCTTATGAGAAGGGTGAACTTCTGGTACGCGGATTTACGGATACGGGTGAGGAATATACGGATATCAGAAGATCCTTCGGGGACAGCGCCAGAATAGTGCTTAAGCCGGATCTGCGGGGGCTGGTACCGGAGGGAGGATCGATACTTGCGGTAAAGATATCCGTTGAGGATAAAAAAAGGTACCCGGTCCAAAACGCGAGAGACAGGATATATGTCAGCGTAAGCGGAGGAAAACTGCTTGGTTTTGATAACGGCGACAGCACGGATACAGACAGCTATAAGGCCGATAACAGGCGGCTTTTTTCGGGAAAGGCCGTTGTGCTGGTAGGGGCTGATCCTTCAAAGGATGCGGGTCCGGTTACTGTCCGGGCGGAGGGCGCCGGCCTTATACCGGCTGAGATCACAGTGGATATCGGCAAAAAGATATCACGTACCCATAAGGGGTATTACGGTAAAGAGGCGGTCATACCCGGAGATATGACGGAGGATATCCCGGTCAGAAAGATAGAACTCATCAGAACCTCGGGAAGTATCATAACTCCCGACAAACCGGCCTCAGTGATAAAGGCAGTGATATTCCCGAAAAATGCAACATGGAAGGATATCAAATGGAACGTGGTGACGGACGGCGGGATCACCAGTCCTGCCGCATCCATAGAGGAAAATGATGCAGGGGAAGCGGTTCTCAGTATACATGGCGACGGCAGCTTCCGTGTACAATGTATGGCATTTAACGGAAATGCTGAATATCCTCAGGTCATTTCTGAACTGGAATATACAGCCAGGGGGTTCGGAAGGCCGGTGCTGGATCCGCGCAGCTTTATCCCGGCGGGCCTCTATACGGATTCCGAAGGGGAAATGAACCTGGTTCGGGAGGGCGGCGTCGGTATTACACAAAAGAAGAGGCTGGCAGGCTTTCAGTCCGTGGATTTCGGAGAGGAAGGAGCGGAGGCCTTTACCGTAAGGCTTATCAACTGGTTCAGGAATACGCCGGTTCCCTTCTCACTTTGGCTGGGCAGGCCGGAAACCGACGGGGCGCGCTGCCTTGGGCATTTTGAACATCAGGCTGAATTCACCTGGCAGACCTATAAGGAAAACCGGTTTGAACTGCCGGAGAAGCTGTATGGCATGCAGGATGTGTATTTCCTGTTTGATGAGACAGATCTGAGGGTGGATTTCGGAGGGTTCAGTTTCATGTAATTCTAAAACAGTGTGCAAAGGGAGAGGCAGGATGAGAAGAAAACTATATGCAGTACTGTTAAGTACAGCGCTTGTACTGGGTATGGCCGGATGCGGAAAGAGCAGTCCGGAGAGCAGTCAGGAAGCGCGCAGCAGCGGGCAGACAGCACAGGAAAAGACAGATACGGCTTATAAATATGAGCGGTACAGTAATATGACGGCTGCGGAGATCGCGGCGGAGCTTACGCTGGAGCAGAAGGCGGCCCAGATGGTTCAGCCGGCATGCTATATGGTGACGGAGGAGCAGATGCTGGAGGCGGATTACGGCAGCGTTCTTTCGAAATATTCAACGGTGGGCTATAAGGAATGGCAGGAGATAGTGGACGGTTTCCAGGAAAATGCCGTGAAGTCGGAGGCGGGAATCCCCATGATCTACGGTCAGGATGATGTACATGGTGTCGGATACTGTGCGGATGCGGTGTATTTCCCTCAGAATATCGGTATGGGCGCCGCAAATGATCCCGAGCTTATGTATCAGGTGGGTCTGATGACGGCAGATGAAGCAAAGCTTTGTCATATGCTTTGGAATTTTGCACCCTGCCTTGCCCAGTCGGCGGATCCGCGCTGGGGAAGGACCTATGAAAGCTATGGCTCGGACCTTGAAATGATAAAGTCCCTGGGTACGGCTTATACAAAGGGGCTTCAGGACGGCGGGGTGGTTGCCTGCGCGAAGCATTTCTTCGGAGACGGAAATGCGGTTTACGGAACCGGCGAGGATTCGGATGTGGACCGCCTGATCGACCGCGGCGACGCGCAGCTTTCCGATGATGAGATCAAGGCCCTGCTCAGCGTCTATCAGGCGGAGATCGATGCCGGCGTACAGACCGTGATGATCAGCCACACCGCACTGAACGGTGTTAAGATGCATGAGAATGCAGAATATATACAGAAGCTGAAAAATGAAATGGGCTTCAAAGGGTTTATAGTAAGTGACTGGAATTCCATCCAGAATACATCCCTGAGCAGCTATTATCTTCAGGTGGTCACCGCCGTCAATGCAGGGATAGACATGCTGATGGAGGTTTCCGATTACGACCGCGCAAGAGAATGCATCGTGGATGGAGTGAATAAGGGTGATATCACTGAGGAACGTGTGAATGATGCAGTGACCCGTATACTTCAGGTGAAGCTGGATGAGGGTATCATCGCGGATCCCTTCTGCAAATCCATGAAGACCGTCCAGTCCGAGACCGGATCTGCAGCCTACCGGCAGGTGGCAGAACAGCTGGTGGAGGAAAGTCTGGTCCTTCTGAAAAATGAGGGTCAGGTGCTGCCGCTTAAGAAGGGGAGTAAGGTATATATCACAGGCCCCGCGGCAGACCATGCCCAGGCCCAGTGCGGCGGATGGACCATCGACTGGAACCGGAGCCCGGATATCAGCATTTCCGGCGTTACGACTATACTGGCAGGCTTTCAGGCTAAGGCGGCGGAGTACGGTATTGAGGTGATAACGGATCCGGCCCGGGCTTCAGAGGCTGATACAGTGCTGCTGGTGGTGGGTGAAGAGGCCTATGCCGAGTGGAACGGCGATACGGAGGATCTTCAGCTCTGCGGAAGTCTCGGCCTCCGTGGAAATGAAGACGCCATCAGGGAAGCAAAAGACCTCGGAAAGCAGGTAGTGGCCTGCATCGTCGCAGGACGCCAGGTTATTATCAATGACTACTATTCCGACTGGGACAGCGTGGTCATGTGCTATCTGCCCGGCTCCGAAGGACAGGGGGTAGCCGATGTGCTGTGCGGGGGCAGCAATTTCCGGGGAAAGCTGCCAAGTCCCTGGTACAGCTCGGTAGACCAGATCGGCACGGGAAATGCCTGGCTGGAAAAGGGTTACGGACTGGAGTACTGACATCCTGCCGGAACTGTTACTGAGATCAAATTGCAGAAAGCTATTCCTAAAGCTGAAGATATGATATATACTGATGATAGTGTCAGAATTTCACATGCGGAGTAATGATCATATTGAAGCATGTGTAAAAATGGTAACTATTCATTCGGTCCGGATGCGATCCGTCAGGAATCGCAGGAGATGAAAAGTTAAAAGTGAAAAATGAGGAGGGTTACAGATGAAACACCTTAATTTAACGGATCTTGCCAAGGCTATCGCTGCCGACAGCGGCTGCAGTCTGGAGAATGCGGTCAGATTTGTGGATGCGCAGGATCAGTATTTTGACAGGACCGGTGTAAATGTCAAGTCCGATGACAGTACGGCTGCGTCGAAGGAACCGGTAATAATAAGTGATGAGGAGATGATGAAATACATCATCGAGTATACAGGCATGTCGGAAAGCTTTGCCCGAAAGCTGGCAGATGCTGAGCGGGCGTACATGCAGAAGAACGGCTTTATCTCCGAAACGGGTGAGGTTGAAATGTTTATGAAGAGCAGAGGTTAGAGGCAGCACGGGGACGGATCCTGATACTTAAGGAACCGTCCCCGTCTTGTCAAAACGGCGGAAATCGGTTAAAATATAATCGGAATACTGTATACAAAGTGCAAGAGCGGCGGGTGATGTTATGGATACTGTAACGAGAAATGCATATGCGAAGGTCAATCTGGGCCTGGATATCGTGGGAATCAGAGAGGACGGTTATCATCTGGTAAAGATGGTTATGCAGACCGTGGAGCTTCATGATGTGCTGAGTTTTAAAAAAGCTGAGGGCAGGGAAGTGGTACTCCGCATTTCGGATAAGAGTACGCTGCCGGATCTTGCGGATGTTCCCACGGATGGAAGGAATCTCATAGTGAAGGCTGCGGAGCGTATGAGACAGCGCTACGGTATAACTGAAGGCGTGGAGATAACCCTTGAGAAGCATATACCCATGGCTGCGGGAATGGCAGGGGGCAGTACCGACTGTGCTGCCGCGCTGCGGGGAATGACCGAGCTTTTCGGACTGCCCTGCACGGAGGAGGAGCTGGCTGAGACCGGCGTAGCCCTGGGTGCGGATGTGCCCTATTGTCTGACCGGCGGGACGGCCCTTTCGCAGGGTATAGGGGAGGTGCTGACGGAGCTCAGCCCCATGCCCGGCTGCGGCATGATCGTGGTAAAACCCGGATTCGGGGCCTCTACAAAGGAAGTATACGGAGCCTATGATTCACTTGATCCGGCCGGGATCGACCATCCGGATATCGACGGAATGGTAAATGCACTTGAAAAAGGGGATCTCTCAGGAGTTCTGCAGCGTCTCGGAAATGTACTGGAGGATGTGACGGCGGCACTGCATCCGGAGATACACAGGATAGAGGAGATCCTTATCGAATGCGGAGCGGCGGCGGCCATAATGACCGGAAGCGGCCCCACCGTGTTCGGTATAATTCCGGAAGGACAGGATGCTGCGGCAAAGGATGAAATGAAACGCAGGACGGAGGAAATCCTCCGGGAAGAAGGAATACCTGCGGCAGTATATGTAACACGGGTTTATGATCCTCAGGAGGTAAGCGGATGAAACTTGAATTTGATCCCGCGGAGTATCTTCCGCTAAGGGAAGTGGTTTTTAATACATTAAGGAACTCCATAATCCGCGGAGAGCTTCCTCCGGGAGAGCGTCTGATGGAAGAGAAGCTGGCTAAAACACTGGAGGTCAGCCGGACTCCCGTAAGAGAGGCGATCCGTATGCTGGAGCTGGAGGGGCTTGTTGTGATGATCCCCCGTAAAGGAGCGGAGGTCGCGCGTATAACTGTTGAGGACCTGCAGGAGGCTCTCGAGGTACGCATGGCCATAGAGGATCTTTCGGTGCGTCTTGCT
>ONWK01000092.1 GCA_900321505.1 uncultured Eubacteriales bacterium | reverse complement strand
GATCTTATGGATATTTCTATATTAACACAGCTCACGGCAAATTGCAAACATTTGTTCGGACTATTATCATTTCATTTTTTCTGCAGGCAAGCCAGCTCAAAACAAAACGAATGGACTGTTATGGCTCATATAACGTAAAACGACCCGGATCCGAAAGACCCGGGCCGGAAAAAAATTCATTACCTACGAAAAGATAAGATCCATATATGTTCCCTTCTTTTCTTCATTACAGGTTACAAAACGATACCTTACAACATCGCCCTCATTATACCTGAGGGACATATGCGAATAAGGGCAGGCAACCGCCGCCTGCAGAAGGCAGAACAGCCTTTCAGCTTCTTCAACGGAGAATTCCTTCAGATGCACATCAACGACGTACTTATTATAATTTACGTTGATACAGTACTTGGATATCTCCGGCCTGTCAGCCAGAAAAAGATCCAGCTTCTGGGAGAATCTCACATCTATATCTATCTTGACCTTTGCAAGGTATTCATTCATAACACGGTACATTTTTCCTGCTTTCCACCGGACCTGTTATCCGGCATAGGATTTTAAGAAACCTCTTTTTCAGGTATGCGTTTGTAAATCTCTCTGATCTTATCAAAATTAGCGATGAAGAGCCGTACAACTGCCGGATCGAACTGCTTTCCGCTGTTCTTTACGATCTCGGCATATGCATCATCTATTGACCAGCCTTTTTTATACGAGCGGCTGGTGGTCAGTGCATCAAATACATCGCAGACTGCGATCATCCTGGCGATATATGCGATCTCCTCCCCCTTCATACCCAGATATCCGGATCCGTCCCAGCGTTCATGATGCTCTTTCGCCAGGGTTGAAGCTATGCGCATGATCTCGCCGGGACAATCCTTCAGAAGGGCCTCACCGTAGAGCACGTGATTCTTCATGATCTGATATTCCTCATCAGTAAGTCTGGAGGGCTTATCAAGTATCTCTTCCGGGATCATCAGCTTGCCTATATCATGCATCATGGCTCCCGCCGCCAGCTTGTCGCAGTATTCCGGATCAAAGCCCGAAGCCTGTCCGAGCACACGCATATATTCGGCTACTCTCTTGATATGCTCTCCAGTCTCCTTGGATTTGCTTTCACTGATCTCCGAGAAGGCATAGATCAGATAATTCTCATTCTGCTGCATGGTTAGAGCGGTATCGATATACTTATCGATCATCAGCGAATTCCGGTCTACGATGAAGAATGCAATGATAGCCATGGTGATCTCGATGACGATCAGCGGGATGACTGCCTGTATGAACTCACTGTCAAAGGTCTTAAATGCAGGAACCAGCGTCAGCTCCGGGAATTTTATCTGAAATACCGCGGAACCGAGTATTCCCGCCGAAGTCAGCAGCGCCGTATAAAGCACAAAGGTACGGTTATAATACATGGAAGCCAGGATAAGCGGGAAAAGGAGCAGCGGATAGGCAAAGCTGTTAAATTCGGTGATCAGTACTATGGTAATGAGCACCGTACATATGATCATGACATGTATGGTATATCTCCTGCTTTCCTTCTTGAATATACTGATCAGCGCAGCGGGAATAAGAGCCAGGATTATACATATACCGAAGGTCACTGAAATTATCCATTGATCATACTCTCCGAGTATAAGCAGATATGCAAAGAAAAGCAGCAGGAAATAAATGACCACGCGGAGACACCGGGCGGAAACCCGGTTGATATCTGCAATATTCCTGCTGCGTAATAGTTTTCTGTCCATTACAAAAGAACCCTCTGTTCAGAAAAGTAATATCTATTCAGCATCCGGAGTCGCAGGGTGCTGAACAGTTACAAATTATGATGATAAGATTTCCGATCACCGGAGGTATCAGTGATATAAGAAAGAAGCTGACTGCGGAGCCCATGGTCTTTCCTGATCTGCGCGCGATAATAGCGCAGAAACTCAGCGCTGCGATCAAGCCTATGAATATTATAGTAAAGGCTTCTCTCATTCACTATCCCCGCCGTATTTCGTTTCGTCTATGCACGCAAATTCCCATATTTATTCTATCAATCAATACCTGTTACGTCAAGGACAGCTTATGCCAAAAATGCTTTAAGCTCCTCCTTTACAGCCTGTATCAGCTCCTCTCTTGTGCCTGTATTTTCGATACAAAGATCCGTATTTTCGCGGAACCATTCATCCTCCGGCTGGCTTGAAAAAACACTCTCCCATTTCTCCCTGCTGCCTCCCCTGGATTCCAGAAGCCGCCGTATCCGGACCTCCTTCGGAACGTAAATGGTCCATATCGCGTCACAGATCTCTCTGTAACCGTCCTGGACCAGCAGAGCTGCCTCTATAACGTAAAGCTTCTTACCTTCATCGGAAGCTCTTTTTATATCCTCAAGGATATATTCCTTCACGCAGGGATGTACGGCATTATTCAGCTGTTCCAGCTTTTCAGGATCACTGAATACTATGGATCCCAGCTTTGCCCTGTCTATCATACCCTCTTCATCAAGTATGCCGGTTCCAAAAGCCTCCACCACCTTCTCCCATGCCGTATTTCCTGGTTCCATGAGACTGTGTGCCAGCCTGTCCGACTCGATCACAACATGATCAGGCTGCCCGGAAAGGAACTTTATCACTTCGCTTTTCCCTGAACCTATGCCTCCGGTGATCCCAAGCACCGGAAGCCGGCGGTTCCTTATATTTTCGCTGTTACTTTGCGTCATACAGATTTTCTCCCACATGCACATCCACATAAAGAGGTACTGCAAGCTCAGCCGCGTTCACCATTTCATGCTCCAGCAGCTCCCGCACCTCCTGCTCTTCTTCAAGGGCAGTTTCAATAAGCAGCTCATCATGTATCTGCAGTATCAGCCTGGATTTCAGTCCTCTTCTCATCAGTTCTTCCCTGACATTTATCATTGCGATCTTGATAATGTCGGCAGCCGTTCCCTGTATGGGACTGTTCATGGCAACACGTTCACCGAACTGGCGTGTCATGTAATTTGAGGACTTTAGCTCGGGAATGGGCCTGATACGGTTATACATCGTCCTTACCGATCCCTTTTTCTTTCCGTCCTCCACAAGCCTGTCCAGATAAGCCTTAACTCCGGGGTAAGTAATGAAATACTGGTCGATATAGGCCTGCGCCTCATCCCTGCTGATATTCAGATCCTGCCCCAGGCCGAAAGAGCTGATACCGTAAATTATACCGAAATTTACCGCCTTAGCCTTTCTCCGGAGGCCGCTGTCCACCTGATCTATGGGTACGTTGAAAACCTTCGATGCCGTTGAAGCATGGATATCCTCCGACTGCCTGAAGGCGGAAATGAGATTCTCATCACCGGACATGGCAGCCATCACACGAAGCTCGATCTGGGAATAATCCGCATCCACAAAGCAGTATCCCTCCCGCGGAATGAATACCTTACGTATATCCCTGCCCAGTTCCGTTCTCGTAGGCAGATTCTGCAGATTCGGATCCGAAGAGCTTATCCTTCCCGTTGCCGTAACGGTCTGATGGAAGGTGCCGTGTATCCTTCCGTCCTCCGCTATGCATCCAAGCAGTCCTTCAACATAAGTTGAGGAAAGCTTGGTCAGCTGACGGTATTCAAGTATGTCGGAAATGATGGGATGCTTTCCGACCAGCTTCGTCAGAACCTCCACATTTGTGGAATATCCGCTCTTGGTCTTCTTTCCTGCCGGCAGCTCCAGCTTCTCGAACAGTATCTGACCCAGCTGCTTTGTGGAATTAATGTTGAAGCTTTCCCCGGCATGGCTGTAGATCATCTGTGTAAGCTCCGCGATCCTGGAATTAAGTCTTTCGCCGAAGGATATCAACTGTTCCTTATCCACACGGATGCCGAATTCCTCCATATCTGAAAGCACAAAGGTCGCAGGGTGTTCCATTTCATTATAAAGCTTTTCCATGTCCTGCTTTACAAGCTCCGACTGAAGCACAGGACAGAGCAGCTCCGCAGCACAGGCTGAGAGCGCGAAATACTCCCTTGCTTCGGGGATCGAAAGTGAGAATACATTTATCTCTTCTCTGGCGTATTTCTCCTTATCTTCGCTTATCTCTATGCCCAGGTATTTTTCAAGCAGTCCCGTGAAGGTATATTTCCCTGCCAGAGGATCAAGCAGGTATGCTGCGACCTCCGTATCGAACCATGCCTCGGAGGGCTGCACACTGAAGGGACGGATCATGGGCTTAAGCTTCATCACTGCGATGGTGACGCCGCGTTTTCTGAGGGAAGCCAGCGCCTCGTAAAGGGACGCTATATCCCCGGTTGTAACTATGGTCACATCACCCTTATATGAAAATGCAGCTCCCATCAGGTTCTCACCGGCAAATACCGGATAGAAACCCACCACGCCCTTATCATCGGGAAGGTTCTTTGCATCCTTCAGAGAGCCGTCCTTTATCTCCATGCGGAATTCAGTCTTCGGTGCGGCCTCATCCTCTCCTTCCCGGAAAAGCTTCATAAGACTGCGAAGTGACAGTTTTGTGAAAGCTTCCCTGGTTTCCGGAGAGAGTATCATTTCCTGAGTGACCTCTGTATCCTCCAGTGTCACCGGTACCGGCGCATCCAGCATGATCCGTGAAAGATCCCTTGAAAATACAGCCATCTCACGGTTGTTTTCCAGGTTCTCACGGAGCTTGTTCTTAGGCATTTCATCAATATGGGCTATTACTTCTTCCACGGAATGATACTGACGTATCAGCTTTTCCGCAGTCTTAGGTCCGACTCCCGGAACTCCCGGGATATTATCGGAGCTGTCGCCCATAAGGCCCTTCATTTCTATAAACTCAACCGGAGTCACGCCATAGGTCTCCTCAACCTCTTTAGCGCGGTAATCCTCCATTACGGTCTTTCCGGCCTTGGTTTTGGGGATCCTGATCAGCACATTATCCGCCGCCAGCTGCAGCAGGTCCCTGTCGCCGGAAAGAACCGTCACCTCCATACCGGCTTCCCTGCCGATGCGTGACATGGTTCCGATCAGGTCGTCAGCCTCATAACCCGCAGCCTCCATTACGGATATCTTCATGGTCTTCAGAAGTTCCTTGATGACCGGCATCTGCTCCCGCAGCTCATCCGGCATCGGATGGCGGGTACCCTTATATTCCCTATACATTTCATGGCGGAATGTGGGCGCATGCACATCAAAAGCCACCGCGATATGTGATGGCTTCTCATCTTCATATATCCTGAAAAATATATTTAAAAAACCGAGGATAGCATTGGTATGCAGACCTTCACTGTTGGTAAGGTCCACCGGCAATGCGTAAAATCCCCGGTTCATGATACTGTTCCCGTCAATGAGCAGCAGCTTGTTCATATCATCCACCCCCGTATATATTGTATCCGGCATCAAGCCGGCCGGCGCATTTTACATCATGATAATGAAATGGCCATAGCTTACGCTTTTGCAGGAAAAGCCGCGCAATTATCACTGCGGCTCTTCCTCGGTATCACCCTCCGTATCCGGCTCTTCAGGCGGCGTGTAGGTTCCGGCTTTGGCCTCAGCTATATCTTCTCCGTATACCCACAGACTGTCTATATATTGCTCAAGGACTTCATATCCACCTATCCGGTCATATATGGTGATCCGTTCAGCTTTCTCCCTGTCCTCTCTTCTGTCCTCATCCTCAACTATCCTGTCAGGGACATTCATGATCACATCACCGATGGACCATGCATAAAAATATTTACCCTGCATGGACGCCTTTGTATCCTGCTCAAAAGCGTAAACCCTTGACAGACATCTTCCATAGAAAAAGATCATGAAAAGGCTCACAGCCAGAGTAACTATGGAGAAGGTGGACATTTTGATCCTGCGCCTTCCCTTGGCGTGATGTTCGATCCTGCGCAGCTTATTCTCAAGATCCCTGGGATAATTACCTGTCAGCACTTCCCTCTTATCCAGCTGCTGCATTCCGTTGATCAGAGTATAGTATATCTCAAGCTCATCATGGCACTCCTTACAGGTATTCATATGCATGACAAAATCAAGCTGCTTTGTTTCAGGCAGCCTTCCTTCAATAAATGGCATGATATATGATTGTGCCTCCAAGTGGTTCATACATTCCTCTCCCGGGGATCACCCGGAGACGGTTCCAAACCGGTCCGGAACCGTCCTGCATATGATCAGATCAGTGGACCACACTGTTTTCCGGATTAGCATAGGTCTGCTCCGGTCCGTTAGTGTCACTCATCAAAGTACCGCCGAGGGTAGGTGCCATGAGCACTCTGCCGGTACCGCGGTATGTATTCACAAAGCCTTCCTTGGCAACTGCAGAGCCAAGAAGTGATTTCGTTACCTTTTCAACTGAGAAATCAAGGGTTGAAGACCATGCAATGGCCATATTTCCGTCAATCTTCAGCACATCATCCTGAAGTATGAATTCAAAAAGCTCTTCTCTCGGAACGGGCGATTCAAGAACCGCAAAGCCCTCACCCGAAAGGCACAGATTAAATAAACCCTCACCGCCGAAAACAGCGGTAGCGATATTCTTTCTTCTGACTATGGTTTCCCTGATCTGTGAATCGCAGGCAAGGAAAAGCCCGTCATCCAGCACCATACCTTCACCCCAGGTGGTAAGATCCTCTATAAGAAGGAATCTGAAGGTGGGTTCCAGCATCACATAGCCGTTGCCGGAATACCTCGGTTTAGCTGCAGATTCACCGGTAGCTATGCCTCTGGCCATCTTTCCGAGAAAATTGCCCACGCCTGTAACGCCCGAATCAGCCTTCACCGCCCCTGCCATCCACTGCATGGCGCCTGCCTGCAGCTTAACCGCCGAATTATTCAGCTGGATCAGCACCTGACGCTTTTTTACATTCATCCTCTTCATGTAATATGACATGGCGGCATCGCGGGGATTTACCGAAAGATCCTCCTGATGCTCATAAACGTAGTACATGCCGCCCTGCGCGATACAGAGCATATTCGGGTTGTTGAAAACATTATTGTATTGGATCATTCCATGTTCCCTTTCTCCGGTAACGGATATATTATAGCAGATTATGTGTGTATAGAATAGAGTTTTTATCAGTGAGTCATATCGTGCATTAGAAAAACAGCGGCCAGCACGCAGGCATACACCGCTGTTTTTCGTTATATACTATCTGAAATGTATCTTGTCATCTCATTAGTTGTTGATCAGCTTATCCTCATCGCTCCAGCTGTAGAGTGAACGGATCTCGGCACCGATCTTCTCTGCCGGATGCTCTGCCTTAAGCTTGCGGAGTGCCTTGAAATGAGCCTGGCCGCCTGCAGAGGACATATCCAGAAGGAAGTCCTTTGCGAAGGTACCGTCCTGGATATCGGACAGGATCTTCTTCATGGTCTTCTTGGTCTCTTCTGTGATGATCTTCGGTCCGGTGATATAATCGCCGTACTCAGCTGTATTGGAGATGGAATATCTCATTCCTGCGAAACCGCTCTGATAGATAAGGTCTACGATCAGCTTCATTTCATGGATGCACTCGAAATATGCATTTCTCGGATCATAACCTGCTTCGGTAAGTGTCTCGAAACCAGCCTGCATAAGTGCGCAAACACCGCCGCAAAGAACTGCCTGCTCACCGAAGAGGTCAGTCTCTGTCTCAATACGGAAGGTTGTCTCAAGAAGACCTGCTCTTGCGCCGCCGATACCTGCGCCGTAAGCTAAAGCCATATCCTGTGCATGACCTGTTGCATCCTGATATACAGCGAT
>ONWK01000010.1 GCA_900321505.1 uncultured Eubacteriales bacterium | reverse complement strand
CCGCTGGATATGGGAATTGGACATGTTTGACAGTGCAAAATCGATTGCTCTGTAGCAGCCCGCCACCGGCATAGCCGCAACAGCACGCTTTGCGGAAAGCTCCTCCATCCTGCTGCTGTTTCCGCCTGCTAAAATGATTCCGATCGCTCTCATATCTACTCACCTGCCTTTATTATACTGGAACCACTTGCAAGTTCACCGCCCGGGTACTCGTCCTTAGTGGTTGTGCCGATAATTGCCGTATTCTTGCCGATGGTCACGCCATCAGGGATCACGGAATTCTCACCTATCGTTGCCAGTCCAAATGCATAGATATGCGGTGCGAAGTCATTGGGAGCTTCCTCTCCGACACCGAGCTTTACATCTTTTCCTACCTGTACGCCCTCAGCAAGGATAGCCTTGTCGAGCACACAGTTATCTCCGATCGTAACGCCATTCATTATGATGGAGTTCTTAACGACCGTTCCCTTTCCGATAGTTACACCGGAACCGATAACCGAATTCTCCACATCACCGTGGATCTCGGTACCTTCACCTACGATGGACTTAGCCACCCGGCTGCCTGCTGCGATATACTGCGGCGGAAGGTTGTCGCTCTTTGTGTAGATCCTCCAGAACTCCTCATAAAGGTTGAATTCCGGAATGATATCTACCAGCTCCATATTTGCTTCCCAATAAGAACCAAGGGTTCCTACATCCTTCCAGTATCCCTTGAAGTCATAAGCACAGATCTTCTTGCCCTGCTCATGAATGTGGGGGATGATGTGCTTGCCGAAGTCACAGGACGGTACGTCCTTCATCTCGATCAGCGCATCCCGGAGTACCGGCCAGCTGAAGATATATATACCCATGGAAGCCTTGTTGCTGCGCGGCTTCGCAGGCTTCTCTTCAAATTCATGGATAACGCCCTGATCATCAGTGATAACCACACCGAAGCGGCTGGCTTCCTCAATGGGAACCTGATATGTGGCGATTGTGGCATCCGCATGAGAGGACTTATGAAAATCAAGCATAACCTCGTAGTCCATTTTATAAATATGGTCACCTGACAGGATCAGTACATAATCGGGATTATAGTATTCCATATACTCCAGATTCTGAAAGATCGCATTTGCCGTACCTGTGTACCACTGGCTGCTTCCGCTCTTCTCATAGGGAGGAAGAACAGTAACACCGCCGAAGTTCCTGTCCAGATCCCAGGGCATACCGATACCGATATGCTGGTTCAGCCGGAGAGGACGATACTGGGTAAGGACACCAACCGTATCTACGCCGGAATTTATACAGTTACTGAGCGGGAAATCGATGATCTTGTACTTTCCGCCGAACGCAACCGCCGGCTTTGCAAGCTTCGAAGTTAGAACACCGAGACGGCTTCCCTGGCCCCCTGCAAGAAGCATTGCAATCATTTCCTTCTTAACCATAAAGTCACCCCTTTTTAGCATACTTTCCGTCCACTGCGGACAGAAGCACAGATTCACCGTATGCATAGATGGACCCCCATACGGCATATGCCTAATTATACCATGACTATGCGGAAATAAAAACCCCTTTTTTCGTCAATATTTCCAATCTACGGTACAAAAACTAAAATGTGTTGTATAGTTTTCATTATTCCCGGGATTGTTCCTCTAAAAACGTCGAAAAATCTGTACAATTTTCCCTGTTCAAAATGTACAATGCGACACAACAATGCAAATCGGGCACGAGGGGAAATATGTTCCTCTCATGCCCGATTGTCACAACGGATCAGCTTTCTTTTGCAGTCTTTGCAGTCTCGGCCACTGCCGACACAAGACCCGTAACGCCTGCCAGTTCCGTGGGAATGATGATCTTTGTAGCCTTGCCGTCTGCAGCTCTTTTGAAAGCTTCCAGACTGCGTATCTTCAAAACTTCGTCGGTAGGAGCCGCTTCGTTCAGCATCCTGATACCGTCTGCCTCAGCCTGCTGCACCTTGACGATAGCAAGTGCCTCACCTTCCGCCCTCTTGATCCTTGCCTCGCGGTCAGCCTCGGCTCTGAGGATCTGTGCCTGCTTATCAGCTTCTGCCGCAAGGATCGCGGACTGCTTGTCAGCCTCTGCCTTGAGGATCTTGGCTTCCTTCTCACCTTCGGAGATAAGGACTGCCGAACGCTTCTCACCTTCCGCACGAAGGATCTGCTCACGTCTCTCACGCTCTGCCTTCATCTGCTTCTCCATGGCCTCACGGATAGCAACCGGCGGGATGATATTCTTCAGCTCCACACGTGTAACCTTGATGCCCCAGGGATCTGTAGCCTCATCCAGTATGGCACGCATCTGTGTGTTGATAGTCTCTCTTGATGTAAGAGTCTGATCCAGCTCAAGATCACCGATGATATTTCGGAGTGTTGTTGCCGTCAGATTCTCGATGGCTGCGATGGGATACTCCACACCGTAGCAATAAAGCTTGGGATCGGTGATCTGATAAAAGAGCACCGTATCGATCTGCATGGTTACATTATCCTTTGTGATAACCGGCTGGGGCGGGAAATCAGCCACCTGCTCCTTCAGGGATACGACTCTTGCAATACGGTCGAAAATGGGCCATTTCATGTGGAAGCCAACGCCCCAGGTGGTCTGATAGGTACCGAAACGTTCAACCACATAAGCGGTAGCCTGCTTAACCACTCTGACAGATCCGCATAGAATAAGGACCACCAGAACAAGTATGATGATAATAGCTATTAATGAAGGTTCCATAATTCTTCTCCTTTCAGATATTTCAGAAGGGGCCTGCCGTACCGGTTCCGGGGCGGAATGTGTCCGCAGGCTCCACCACCAGCTTCGTTCCTTCGATCCTGAGGATCTTAACAGGGGTATCCTTACCGATAGCCGCGCCGTCTTCACTCACTGCTCTCCACTCGACATCACGGATCTTGATCTGGCCTGTCGCCTTACCGGGACCGATATCCGAAAGCACCGGATAGACCTCGCCGATCAGCTCATCCGCATTCGTCGGTGTCACTTCAACCTTTAGCCTCTTTTTCATCAGCGGCTTCAGCGCAAGAAGCAGAAGGGCCGAAAGCACCATAAAAATGATGATCTGCACGGTTATGCTCAAGCCGCAGTAAGCGGCAATGGACGCAATAAGCGCGCCGCCGGCAAACCAGATGGAAGTCATGTCAACCGTCATGATCTCCACTATGATAGCAACCGCCATGATGGCGACCCATACTGTTCCCTGTATAACTTCCGGACTCATTTCCGCTCCTTTCCGTCATGTTCTTCACAACATTCTTCGGGCTGCGCCCGAAAAAATGTTCATCATGCTTTTCTTCGGGCTGCGCCCAGAGGTCCTCATCATGCTTTTCTTCAGGCTGTCACTCTGAATATTCAATATGAGATCCTCCGGGTTTCCCCCGGGAATGGTTCTTAAGCTTTATAATAATTTATCAGGCAGCCCTTCTCGATGATCTCTCTTTCATCATCAGTAAGATCACCCAGAGTAAGGCTCAGTTCCTTCATGCCCTTATTAACCACATACGCCTTGATCTCGCTCTTCTTTTCCTTCACCGCCTCAAGGATGTCGGGAACGAATACATAATCGTCCACATCGAACTTATAATCCTCATCCAGCACGAAGGGAAGCATACCCCAGTTAATGAGGTTCGAACGATAACGCTTGGTCGCGTATTCCTTCGCGATATTTGCCCAGCCGCCGAGCACCTTCTGGCAGGATGCAGCCTGCTCACGCGCAGAGCCGTCACCCGGCTTTATTGCATAAATAGTACTTCCGAAGCCCAGCGCGGAGCCGTCAATCTCGGGGAATTTCTCCTTTACGGTCTGCACTATGCCCTTCAGCTCATCGGAGATCTTGCAGAGACATTCGCCTGCCTCACGAGCTCTCTCCTGAACCTGTACGGCCTTCGCGCGTCCCACATACTCAGGATCCTTGCGGGACAGCGTAAACTCAGCAAGTCCTATGGGGTTGGAACGGAAGGACGAGGTCTCACCTGAGGGGATCAGTTCATCCGTTGTAGTAACCGGATCCGTGATCACGGAAGCCACCTTCAGCAGCAGATCCTTCGTAAGAGGGATCATTTCCGGCCAGTCCTTGATGTTCGGGCCAAACTGGATCTCCGTCTCCGGCCTGGGATTGCCCCAGCCGTTATAAACGCGGTTATCGTAAATGTTCCTGTCAAAGAAATATGTAGGTCCTGTGAGCTCATAATCGAGATCCGTAGCAGGAGTGAGATATCCCTTATTTACTGCAGTTGCGGCGATGGACCTTGCATCCATCAGCGCTACTGAGGATATCTGGCCGTTCTGGATCTTGGAGCCCTCACGGTTGGGGAAGTTCCTGGTGGAATGCCTGATTGAGAAGGCATTATTTGCAGGCGTATCTCCCGCGCCGAAGCAGGGGCCGCAGAAGGCGGTCTTCACGATGGCGCCTGTGGAGAGCAGATCCGCAACCATGCCGTTCTTTGCCAGCTGCATCATTATCGGGGTACTTGCCGGATATACGGAAAGCGTGAAAACGTCCGATCCGATGGAATGTCCCCTCAGGATATCCGCAGCCTCACAGATATTCTCGTATCCGCCGCCGGCACATCCGGCGATGATACCCTGATCCACATAGAGCTTTCCGTTGCGGACCTTATCCGTAAGCTTGAAATCAACATTTCCTGTAAGCTGCTTTCTGCCCTTCTCCTCAACATCATGCAGGATGTCGTCGAGATTTGCATTCAGCTCCTCAATGGTATAAACGTTGCTCGGATGGAAGGGCATGGCGATCATGGGCTTAATCTTCGACAGATCCACATAGATCGCGCCGTCATAGTAAGCTCCGTCAGCCGGTTTCAGCTCCTTATAAGCATCCGGACGGTAATGTGTATCGTACCAGCGCCTGGTCTCCTCATCCGTCTGCCAGATGGATGACAGGCAGGTGGTCTCGGTGGTCATTACATCTATTCCGATACGGTAATCCGTGGACAGCTTTGCCACGCCGGGGCCCACAAATTCCATAACCTTATTCTTAACATATCCGTTGGCAAATGTTGCGCCGATCAGCGCCAGAGCCACATCCTGCGGACCTACGCCCTTCACGGGCTCGCCATCCAGATATACGGCTACAACGCCGGGACGCTTAACATCATAGGTCTTGCCCAGCAGCTGCTTTGCAAGCTCGCCGCCGCCCTCACCGATAGCCATGGTACCGAGAGCGCCGTAACGTGTGTGGCTGTCTGAGCCGAGGATCATGGCGCCGCACTCAGCAAGAGCCTCTCTCGCATACTGGTGGATGACTGCCTGATGAGGGGGTACATAGATCCCGCCGTATTTCTTGGCACAGGAAAGACCAAACATGTGGTCATCCTCATTTATCGTACCGCCTACCGCACAAAGTGAATTGTGGCAGTTGGTAAGTACGTAGGGGATGGGGAATTCCTTAAGTCCCGAAGCCCTTGCGGTCTGGATGATACCGACAAACGTGATATCATGGGAAGTAAGCTTGTCGAACTTGATCTTAAGCCCCTCCATGTCCTCTGCTGTGTTGTGCTTCTTCAGGATACCATAAGCCATGGTTCCCTTTGCTGCCTCTTCCTTTGCGGTATTTGCCGCCTCCTGTTCCGGGACAAGCTTCCCGTCCACAAGATACGCACCGGCTTCGAATAACTTTACCATTTTACAAGTTCCTCCTGTTATGTTTTATTGACCGCTTCTAATATAGCTGTCATAATCACTTACATATGCGCCGAAGGGGAGAGATGTCCCCGCCCTGCGGCTGTCTATACTGCTGACGATCTCCTCGTATTCTTCCCTTGATATCTCTTTAAGGTCATCATCATTCAGCCCTGAAAAATACATATGGTCTCCGCCTGCTTCCTGATCAAAGACATAGTCACTTACGTACAGATCCTCACGTGCGAGATAATATACCACGTGGAATCCGCGCCATATGCCGTCTGCCTCATATTCACCCTCGAAAATGAATTCGTAAGATGTGCTGATGGAATTAAAATCAAACAGATAGGCGAGAAATTCCACCGTTCCGTCAAGCCAGGAGTAAATGAATACTCTGTTTTTCCCGTTGTCGAAGATCAGCTCGGGAATGTCATCCTTGTTCAGGTCCAGAAGCAGTATCCGGTCCGGCCTCACATCATCAAAGCTCTTTACAGCCGTATTATCTTCCGGAGTCGGATCAAATAAACGGGTAAAGTCTTCCTCAACCCCGGAAGCCCAGTTCTCCATAAAACTGAGATATGCCTTCTGCCATTCCGTAAGCCCCGCCGCTTCGATGGCAGATACGTCAAAATCCTCACCGAATCTTTCCTTAAGCTGCCTTACTATCGTCTCTGCGCTGTCCCTGTCGCCATTATTCATATATTCGATCGCCAGCTGCGGATAGAATTCCCTTGCCTTCTTATCGAGCTCCTCGCTCTTCTTTTCAAAGGCATCCTTCCACGCGGCGTAGAATTCGTTGTTCTGATAATATTCACGGACAGAATCCACATAACTCAGGGCATCGAAATACTGGTCTTTGCCCGCAAGCTCCTCTATCCTTGTCATTTCCGAACTGAAAAGTTCATCGTAATAAACCTGGTTCCTGAGCTCCGAAACATACGCGCTGTTCCAGAAATCGTCCGCACAATATACATACCTCTGCACCGTCTTCATATCCATTTCCCCGGCTTTGAAGGCAGTGTATTTTTCCTTTAAAAATGCATCAAGCACGGAATCTATCTTCTTCTCGTATTTCTGCTCCGATGCATCATCCCATAAATACTCAAGGAATGTGCCGTTTGATACCTTTATCCTGTACAGATCCTTGAACCGGTCCCGTTCCTTGTAATATGCATCTCCTGTGTCGTAGATGCCGACACCTTTTTCATAGCTTTCAAGCAGCAGCGGTTCCTGCACGATGGTCATGGAATCCGCAGTAAGACCCTTGTATTTCCTGATGGTCTCGATATTCTCGTATACGGTCAGCATGGAATCATAGGATTTCTGTCCCGCCGCATACTGATTGTGGGTGTAAACAACGATATCCTTCACATCATCCTTCAGACTTTCCACCGTCTCAGCGGAAAAGTCCTCCAGATATTCCACCATCTTCTCCTTATTTCCCTCAAAGATAGCATCGAGGAATTTCTTCTCCTTAGTCTTAGGGAGAAGATATACGAAAGCAAATATAACGGATGCTGCTATAAGAAGTATCGATATAAATGTCACGATCATCCATTTCTTCATATATCTTCTCCCTTCGAGTATTACCGGGTATGCTGTCATGCATCCTCAGGATGCTTAGTCCGCAGATCCCGGTATAATCTGTGATCTTTCGTAAATCCCCGGAGTGATGAAATGCTACTCGGAATAGCTGTAAATATATTCCTCATACTTGGCCATCTCAACGCCTGCAGGCAGCTGGCCCTTCATACGGCCTTCTATCTTTTCCTGGCCCTTCTTGAAATCATCCTCAGAGGCCCTTTCCGCACCGCCGTCATCGGTCATTATTATGTATGCGTACTCCCCATCCATAACGGCATACGCCACTGCATTTGACAGCGTCCATTCATTGTTCTTGAACTTAATGAGGGCTTCTGCAATGATCTCGGTTCCGTCAACCACCTCGGTCGCGCCGACTATCATTTCACCCTTGCCGCCAACGCCCATGGGCGCCATATAACCGGTATAGATCACCGATTCGTTGTCATAGGTATAAACCACAACGTATTCCGTGCCTCTCAGGAACATTTCGGGAATACCGTTCTTATCGATATCGTACAGGGTAACGTACTTTGCATCAAGCTCCGCCACAGTGATCATATCCGGATCATAAAGGTCGGCCGTCATATAAACGTTGCTGGATGCGGTTGCAATGTCATTTGCCAGGTTATTCTGCCAGTCAGCCATGAACGCCACATATGCCTTCTGCCAGTCTGCATGACTGTTCTCCTGAATGGCTGCCTCTATCGGTGATACGTCCACATCATCACCGAAGCGCTCCTTCAGCTTATTCATAATGTTTTCCGCTTCGTGGCTGTTACCTGAGTTCGCATACTCCACAGCCTGCTGAACATAGTAAATCTTGGCCTGCTCAGTGGCTTTCTTATTTAGCTCCTCGAACTTACTCTCCCATCTGGGCCATGCGGCTTCATCCGAATAAGTTTCCTTGAAATACTCCGTGCCATTGATGACATCCAGGTATTCCTTTTCGTCATATTCCTTCTGCAGCTCTTCAAATCTGCCCCTGAAATAATCATCGTAGTAAAGCTCATTGGAAATATTATAAGCATAGTCGGAATACCACATAGTTGTTGCGACATCGGAAGCAGCCTTGATCTCGCTGTATTCGATCTTACCTGCAGAGTATTCCTCGTATTTCTTTTTCAGCTCTGCGTCAAGCGCTGTCTCATAAGCCAGATCATAAGCATCCACCTGAGTTCCGTCCCAGCCATACTTAAGGCTCATGCTGTTGTTGAATTCAACATCACGATAATCGTCGAATTCTTTCAACTTACTTTTGTACTGGTCATTATCCCCGTTTTCTCCGTAGGCCTTAAGCGCTGCCTGATAGGTTTCAACCATCTTTGGTACATTTATTCTCATAAATGCATCCGCGGTCAGGCCCTCATACGGACTGATATCTTCCACAGTCTTCATGACCCTGAACATATCCTCATAGGACTTCTGGCCGTCAATATACTGATTTGCAGTATAAACAACGATATCCTTAACGTCCTCCTTCAGGCTCTCCCTCTCCTCAATTGACTTATCCTTAAAGAGGAGTCCCACCTGTTCTTCATCTCCGTCGGCGATCGCCTTAAGCGCCTTGTTTTTATTCATTGAAGGCAGGATCCAGACAAAAAGCAGCACTATTGACGCTGCAATGAGCACGAAGGAAATGACAGTAATGATGATCCATTTTTTACTCTTCACTGTTTATTCCTCCGTTTCTGTCTGTTCCTCTGTCGGCAGTTCAGTTGATGCCGGCTGGGATGATCCCGCAACTGCATGATAGCCTTCCGCTGCGGCGCCCTTGTACTCACCCTTCGGCAGGATAACGAAGATCACCAGCAGCGCCACTACTGCAAGCACGCAGGCTATGGCTGCTATGCCGCTGATCAGACCCACCTTCTTCCATACAGCCTCTGTCTTGGCGGGATCCTTAGGCGGTCTGGGCGGTCTCACATATGCATTCTGCACGGGCTGGCCGTACTGGCCTCCCATCTGCTGGTTGGGATACATGCCCTGAGGATACGGCTGACCCTGCTGATTGGGCATCTGACCCTGCGGGTACGGCTGACCCTGCTGATTGGGCATCTG
>ONWK01000027.1 GCA_900321505.1 uncultured Eubacteriales bacterium | reverse complement strand
TGAAGAAATGCGGTATCGTTATCCCTTGCGGCATATTCATGCTTTTTTGCCCTTTCGCTGAAGGGCTTGATGCCCAGGGTCGCCATGTTGCTCTTTATGGTATGCGCATCGATGTTGTAGCTCTTAAGGTTGTTCTCCGCAAGGCTCTTCTTCATCCTTTCGGAGCGCTCCATGCCTTCAGATGCGATGTCCGCCGCGATTTCCTCCAAAAAGCCCTCATCCCCGGCACAATATAAAAGTGCAGCCTCAAGATCCACGCCTTCTATGGATCTGTACCTCCTCATGAAGGGCGTCATCTGATCGGAGCCGAATTCCATTATTTCGTCCGACTCGTCTTCTCCCTGAGACCCGGCATTTCCAGACGCGGATACCGGGATCACCTTATCCTTCGGGGACATTTCCATGACGTTTTCAGACGCGGATACCGGGATCACCTTATCCTTCGGGAGCATTTCCATGACGGTATGTTCAAATACCGTGGAATCCAGCGGCTTGGTGAGATAGTCGTCGAAGCCCGCATCCATATACATCCGGCGGCTGTCGGCCACTGCGTTGGCTGTGAGCACTACCGCCTTTGTATCTTTGTTCAGTGAAGCCTCATCGGTCTTAATCATATGCAGGGTCTCTATGCCGTCGGGAGCCGGCATCATATGATCCAGAAGGATCAGATCATATTTATTCTCACGGCACAGCTCTATGGCGCGGCTTCCTGAGCTGCAGAGCTCGGGCACGATACCCGTCCGTTTCAGGAAGAGCTTAACAATGGAAAGATTCGAATGGTTGTCATCTACAGCAAGTATCCTTGCATCGGGCGCTGTAAATGCACCGTTTTCGGATATCTCCTCCTGCAGAGGCCTCTTCTCCATGAAGTCGTTCCTGAGGGGCTCCCTGTCCGAATACTCCACGGGGAGGGTGACCCTGAATTCCGAGCCGACGCCATACTCGCTTTCGACTTCGATGGTTCCCTTCATTGAATCCACGATGCCCTTTACGATGGCAAGTCCGAGACCTGTTCCCTCGATATTGGCGTTGGCCTTCATATCCGCTCTGGAGAAGGCCTCAAAAAGGTGTGCCCTGTCCTCCTCGCGTATGCCCTTTCCGGTGTCCTTTACAGACATGCAGAGCTCATAGATATTATCCTTAAAGCTGCCGCCGATCCTGAGCGTCACGCTGCCCTTTTCGGTATATTTAACCGCGTTATTCAGGATATTTACAAGTATCTGTCTGATCCTGAACTCGTCGCTGATCAGCGCGTCCGGCACCTCAGATGTAAGCTCCGTTTTCAGCTCCAGACCCTTTTCATCTGCCCTTTCCTTCACCAGGGACATCACATCGTAGAGCATTTCCGACATGCGGAAATCATCTGCGTTTATCTCAAGTCTGCCGGCTTCGATCTTGGAGAAATCCAGCACGTCATTTACCAGCATAAGCAGCATTTTTCCGGAGGTTCTGATGCTTCTTGAATACTCGTCGATCACCTTGTCACTGTTCTCTCTGAGGATCATTTCATTCATGCCGAGAATGGCGTTGATGGGCGTACGGATCTCATGTGACATGCTGGCCAGGAAGCGCGTCTTCGCCTCCGAAATGTCGATGGCCCGCTGCTTTTCCTGATTGATCTGTCTGATGTCATCCACCTGCTGTATGACTATAAATATCAGCAGGAACGCAAGGCCCAGGACCATGGGCAGCGCCTCATTTGTAGTGGTGTGGGTAAGAATGATCGCCAGTTCCATCAGGCAGCAGATCAGGAAGCCCATGAAGCCGATAAAGGTGTAGCGGTAATCGCGGATATTCTTTTTCACGGCGTCGATGACCAGGATCACGATGGCAGACAGAGCCAGACCCGCAAGTATGAGATTGATGATCGTCGTAGTACGATAGAATGGCAATATTCCCGTAAAATGCAGGATCGGCCAGACTACGGCATTCACCGCCGAAATGATCATAATGACGGTCATGCTCTTTCTGTGGCGTCCGTCCTGAACTGAATTCAGATAAATTGCCGGTGCAAAGGGGATCATAAAGCATATCAGGTAATTCATGATCCCGTTCACATGGAATACCCCGAACATAAAGGGGAAAAGGAAGGAATCCGTGATGATCCACGATGCAAGCACGGCGATGCCCAGCGACCCATACAGCATGTCTATCTTCATCTTGTAGACAAAGCGCAGTACGATACTTACGATGAATACGACCACCGAGAATATCAGTACGATAATGGCGAGGATGAATGATCGGCCCCACTCATGCATAAGGAAGCTGAAGGCCCCGAACCTGGTGCTGATAAAGGTTTCCGGAACAACCTGTCCGTCCTTTATCTCCGAGGTCCTGACCATCCTTACTTCGGCTCCGGAATCGGAATCCGTAAGGGGCACCATCATATAGAATTTCTTGACCGAACCGCCCGGGATATTTACATCTCTTTCCTCGACGAAATCATCCCTGAGCTCACCGTTGATATATACTGCTATATCCTTACGGGTGTAAAAGAAAAGATATTCATTATCCTTTATATCCGTCGGCAGTGTTGAGATGATGGTATAATCCTTCGTGTCATCCTTATCCGTTACGTAGGTTCTGTCTGCATGGAACTCATTTCCCTCGCTGTCCATAACAGTCCAGGAATCAATAAACCGAAGTGACTCATCCTCCAGGATCTCACCCTTATTTATGATGCCGTAATAAATAAAAACAAGGACTGTGAAAGCAACCAAAAGAAACAGCACGATCTTTGCTGTCATCACACCCGCTTCCATAAATCCCTGTTTTTTATTTTCCGTCATGAGCATAGCCCCCCTGATGTCAGGTGATAAATTCTTATTTTGATGGGCCCTCCCTCGCCTTCGGCTCGGGCAATCCCGTAGCTATATTATATCATAACCTAAAGCATGAAAAAAGCCTGTAAAACATGACCTAAGTCATACCGGATTTCGTTACCTATCTCACTATGAATGAATCCGATCATGTATTATAGTGTACCTAAAGAACCGATGTATCAATATTACACAGGAGGTTGATTATGAATAGAAAGATAGGCATGGCGGGATCTCTGATAAATGCATTAACAGTATTTCTGTTTGCTGTATTTATGCTGTTTGATTTTACCACCGGAAGCTTTTTCGTATGTATCATTCTCTCGATCAGCTTTGTATGTATGGTAGCCGCACTGGAGACTGAGTGCACCGAAGACAGACGCGCGGCAGGTAAAGCGGCGCTGGCTTTTGCCGCGATCTATGCGGTGCTTATAATGATCGTCTATTATACGCAGTGCACGACCGT
>ONWK01000030.1 GCA_900321505.1 uncultured Eubacteriales bacterium | reverse complement strand
GGAGTTTATTACACAACATATTATGATGTTACCGATCAGTATTATCACTATGTCATAATCAAGGATGCCACCGCCTGCTGTGCCCAGGGAATGGAGTTTGTCTGGGGAGACGGAACACATGTCTTCCCGGATGAGTATCCTCCGGAGGAATCGGAGGTGGAGGTCATCGGAGAGTTTGAAGCATATCAGGATCCGGGAGATCCGCAGACTTATGTACATTTGAAGGATTCCTCGATGAATGTGCTCAAAGAAGCCGAAGAGAGCAGTACTGAGTTAAAATTCGAATACTGACCATGTCGCTATTAAGGGGACGGTTCCTTCACTTGGAGGAATCGTCCCCTTTAACTGTTTACCGGGTAAGACTATGGCGCGGGCGGAGAGCGTCCCTGCTTTATAACCGGAAGGATACCCTGTTTTTTATCCGGAAGCATGCACTGTATATTATGATGCTGGGGTCAAAAGGTATTTTGCCCCTATCATCATATTATCCGGAAAAGGTTTGCATAGTATCCGAAAAAACTTGACAAAACACTTGACAAAACTTGAACATATGAATATACTTTCATATGAAAAGCTGTTCAGATGTTATCGGCATAAAACGGGAGGGCTGACATGGAAGAAAGACTGCAGGAAGGAACAGGCGAATATCTTAAGGCGCATGAAGAGATAGTGGAAAGGGTAAAGGCAAACCAGCCTGAGGATGAATATCTGTATGATCTGTCGGAGCTTTTTAAGATATTCGGGGATTCAACAAGGATCAAGATACTTTATTCGCTGTTTGATACTGAGCTGTGTGTAAGCGATATGGCAACAATACTGAATCTGAGTCAGTCATCGGTAAGTCATCAGCTCAGGATACTGAAGGATGCGAAGCTGGTAAAGTTCAGAAGAGACGGAAAGGCTATATTTTATTCTCTGGACGATGAGCATGTAAGGATGATCTTAAGCCTTGGCATGGAACATGTGGAAGAGTAAGCGGTATCAGCAGGATGATCAAATGATTTAAAAGGAGGAAGGATCGATGAAGAAGACATACAAGATCGAGGTTGACTGTGCGGCATGCGCAGAGAAGATGCAGGATGCCATCAAGGCTACTGCCGGTGTAAAGGATGCTGTATTAAGCTTTATGACACTTAAGGTAAAGGTGGAATTCGAAGAGGGTGCCGATCCCGATCAGGTTATGCGGGAGGCCCTTAAAAACTGTAAAAAGATCGAAGATGATATGGAGATCATATTATGACGAAGAAACAGCGGAAGAATCTTATTCGTATCATAGCGGCTGCCGTTCTGGTGGCGGGACTTCTTTTGCTGTTTCATTTCACGGAGCTGCCTGAATGGACTGAGATAGTATTATACCTGATACCGTATTTTGCAGTAGGGTATGATGTCCTGATAAAAGCCGCAAAGGGTATCAGAAACAGGCAGGTCTTCGATGAGAATTTCCTTATGGCGGTTGCCACCGTGGGAGCCTTCTGTCTGGGTGAATGCCTGGAAGGTGTGGCGGTCATGCTTTTCTATCAGGTGGGTGAGCTTTTCCAGAGTGTGGCAGTCGGTAAAAGCCGTAAGAATATCGCGGCGCTGATGGATATACGTCCGGACTCGGCCAATCTGCTGCAGGAAGATGGCGGCACGGAAGCTGTTGATCCCGATGATGTGCAGATCGGCTCAGTGATCGTTGTAAATCCGGGAGAGAAGATACCGATCGACGGAGTTGTGATCTCGGGTTCGGCCGCCCTGGATACGGCTGCTCTGACCGGTGAATCCGTTCCCAGGAGGGCGCATACGGGAGAAGAGGTAATAAGCGGCTGCATATCTCTCGACGGTCAGCTTCATATAAGGACCACGAAGGAATTCGGAGAATCAACGGTTTCAAAGATCCTGGATCTCGTTGAAAATTCAAGTATGAAGAAGGCGAAGGCGGAGAATTTCATTTCGAAATTCGCCCGGGTATATACGCCCATAGTATGCTACAGCGCGTTGGCGCTTGCTGTGCTTCCTCCGCTGTTCCGTATGCTTTTCGGCGCTTCTGCCGACTGGACGGTGTGGATCACCAGGGCTTTGACATTTCTGGTCATCAGCTGTCCCTGCGCGGTTGTTATATCGGTACCTCTGAGCTTTTTCGGAGGTATTGGCTGCGCCAGCACAAGAGGTATTTTGGTGAAAGGATCAAATTAT
Source organism: uncultured Eubacteriales bacterium (assembly GCA_900321505.1). Classification (GTDB taxonomy): domain Bacteria; phylum Bacillota; class Clostridia; order Lachnospirales; family Lachnospiraceae; genus Eubacterium_Q. The sequence continues at coordinate 257 of ONWK01000030.1, read as the reverse complement.
CTGGAGGCGCTTGCTGATACGGGGATCGTTGTTCTGGATAAAACAGGTACACTCACAAAAGGAGTGTTTGAAGTGGTCGGAAGCTTTCCGGCAGCGGATATGGATGAGCATGAGCTTCTGAGGCTTGCGGCGCATGCCGAGATCGCATCCGGTCATCCCATCAGTCTTTCAATCCGGAGAGCTTATCTTGCTTCCATGGCAGGTGAAGGTAAAAATGAGCTCCTGGCTTCATCAGTGAAGGATATTCATGAGCTTGC
>ONWK01000196.1 GCA_900321505.1 uncultured Eubacteriales bacterium | reverse complement strand
GCCATTCGTGTTCGGCGGGTCAAGTAAGGTCTCGTGCGATTGCGCGAGCGCATCGCACGGACCTTTTGACCCTATCATCATATAGATATATAAGTAACCGCTCAGATTTCCAATCTCCGGATGCGGTATACCGGGAGATGCGGGAATTCAGGAAAGAGCCTGCTTTTGAAATAAAAGTGATATTTTTGTAAGAGAATTCTTAAGCTTTCATGCATGATGATTACTGAAGGAAATGGCTTGATTAGTTTATAGCAGGGAGGTTGCAAATGAAGCGCGACAGGGAATATCACAGAAAAAAAGCCGGGGAGTTTCTGGCCGGACTGAACACGGAACAGAAGCTTCTTGTTATCAGCGGAAGAGCTGAAGACCGTATTGCTGCAGGACTTCCTGCATTTGAAGGTCTCGGTGAGGCTGCACACGGAGTTCAGGCCCGGCATGACCAGAGCTTTGATCTCGGGACACCGGTATGTACAACGGTTTTTCAGAATCCGGTGGGTTTTGCTGCGACCTGGGACAAAGAACTGATGCATAAGATCGGTGAAACAGTGGGTATTGAAGGAAGAAGTCTTTTCCTTGAAGGAAAACACAATGCGATCTGCATGCTGGCCCCCACTATAGATATGGAAAGAGATCCCCGCTGGGGAAGGAATGAGGAAGCCTACGGTGAAGATCCGCACCTTACCTCGCGTATCGCGGGGGAATATATACTCGGTATGGCAGGGGATGATCCGCAGTTTGTACGATGCGGTGCAACACTTAAACATTTCTACGGAAATAATGTAGAGGATGACCGGAGCTGTGCGGACAGCAACATTCCCGAACATCTTAAGGACAGCTATTATATACATGTATTTGAAGAGGTTATAGACTATGCGGATCCGCTGGGCGTAATGTCTTCTTATAACTATGTGAATGGTGTTCCCAACACCTTTAATCCGGAGCTTACCACCCGCCTTAAAAAACGGGATCTGCCCTATATTACCGGAGACGGCGGAGTTATAACTCTTTCCATCACAAAACAGAAGGAAGTAAATACCATGGCAGAGGCTCTGGTAAAAGCCATACATGCAGGTATGGATGCTTTCCCGGAGGATCCGTCGGAAATACATGCAGGACTTCGGGAAGCTCTTGAAAAGGGTATGCTGTCAGAGGAAGAGCTGGATCAGGTGGTACTTAACCGACTTACGGTATATTCCATGCTTGGCCTGCTTCCGGGTCAGACACCATTCTCAAAGGAAGAATATAATATTTCACGTGTCGACACGGCTAAAAACCGCGCCTTCGCTCGCAGGGCTTCCTCGGAAGCGGCGGTACTACTTAAAAATGAAGAGGCCTTACTTCCGCTGAAGGATGAGAAAGTCATACTGTTCGGCCCCTTTGCCGACCGTTGTCCCATGGACTGGTACAGCGGTTTGACAAGTCATCAGGTGACTCTGCGTGAAGGCCTTGGCGATAAGGCGCTGGCTTCCGAAGCTCTGTATCCATATGTCAGAATGTGTTTCGGAGCTTCTTATGCCGGAGTGGAGGGAAAACGCATAGTACCTGTAGATAAGGATAAGGCGGAGATCTTCCGCATTATGCTGTGGGATGATTCCAGGATCACCCTTCGCTCAGTTACGCTGGATAAGCTTATAACTACCCATGATCCCGATCAGCAGATCATAAACTCCGAGATCCCTGAAAAGGAATTTGCACTTTACGCATACAGGGATGAGGCTTTCAGCTGGTTTGTACAGGAGTCGTTCCAGCTCTATGATCAGGAAGGCGATGTGATCCATTTTACCGAAGAAGATTCTATTCATTTCTGGGAGGATGACAGGATCGCCGGCATCAGGAATCATGACGGTGAAATGGCTGTAACCTTTGAAACTGTAAAAACCGCCGAAGAGCTTCTGGATCAGGCGGGAAGGACTGCAGCTTCCGGGTCAGGAACTGAAACAGATAAAAAACCTGCGGTTGTTGCAGCCTTCGGCCTTCATCCGATAATAAACGGAAAGGAAGAGCGTGACCGTACAACCATTCAGCTTCCTCCATTCCAAAGAGTCCTGCTGCGTAAGATCCGGGAGATATATCCTGAGGTTATACTTGTTCTTCACACAAATTCCCCTGTCGCCATAGTGGAGGAACAGGAATCCACGGAGATAAAAAGCATATTATGGATGGCCACCGGAAGCGAGGAATACGGCAACAGCCTCAGGGATGTGATCTATGGTGATGTCAGTCCCGCAGGCCGGCTCGTTCAGACCTGGTACCGAAGCGATGACCAGCTTCCGGCCATCACCGATTATGATATCGAAAAGAATAAGACCACATATATCTACATGGAGGATGAACCGCTGTACCGTTTCGGATATGGCCTTTCCTACACGGATTTTGAGCAGGAAATCACAGAACAGACGGAAGGAAAAAGTGTTACCGTGCGTGTACGGAATACCGGAAACTGCATTTCAGACCATGTAGTACAGGTATATAAAAGACCTTCCGGTGAGTACCGTCTATTTACCGATAAAACCGATCCCGGCTGCAGACTGACTGCATTTAAGCGTATTAAGGATATCTGGCCGGGTCAGACGGTGGAGGTAAAACTGCCCTGCAGGTATTAAGAACCAGATAGACTGATAAGGAGGGAAGCATTATGAGCATTGATCTGGAAAAAATACCGATGACTGGCGCTCCAAGAATTTTTATGCAGGTCTGGTAAGCCGTAGCGGCAAGGCGGCCGACTGCATAGCCTGCGGTCAGTGCGAACGGGTATGCCCGCAGCACCTGCCCATCATAGAGCTGATGCAGGAAGCCGCAAAAATACTGGATAAGTAATCATTTTTCAAAGACCGGTTAAATGCCGGTCTTTTTTTATGAAAAGAAAAATGATAGAATAATTTATGGATTGCCCGAGCCGAAGGCGAGGGAGAAAAGGAGACAGAACTAAATGATTCCAGATTACCACCTTCATACAGAATTTTCCGGAGACTGCCATACCCCGGTCCGTGAGCTTATCCGGGCAGCAGAAAAAAAAGGAATGACAGAGATCTGCATCACAGACCATTATGATCATGACTTCCCGGAGGGAATAGCGGAAGTAAGCTTTGATCTTGATTTTGAGAATTATTTCAGAACGCTTAAGGAACTTAAGGATGAGCTGGGTCCGGATTTCCGGCTTAAGATAGGTATAGAGCAGGGACTGATGCAGAGCACCTGCGATGCCATGTCAGGCTTTTCCGCAAAATACCCCGAGTTGGATTTCATAATCTGTTCAACCCATGTGGTGGATGGCTTTGATCCATATTATCCTTATTATTTTGAAAAATGGGGAGAGCAGGGCGGATACCGCAGGTATTTCGAGGAAATACTCTATACCGTTGAACATTTTGACGACTATTGTGTCTACGGACATATGGATTATATCCTGCGATACGGCCCCACAAAGGCTGAGAATTTCCGTGTAAATGACTATATGGAGCTTTTTGAGGCCATTTTCAAAGCCATAATCGGAAAAGGAAAGGGAATAGAGCTGAATACGGGCAGTCTCTACCGCGGCCTGGATTTCGCACATCCACACCCGGAGCTGCTTACACTTTACCGTGAGCTGGGAGGCGAGATCATAACCCTGGGCAGTGACAGCCATGATACAGAGCATATAGGGTATCATTTTGACCACGGAGCCAAACTGCTCAAGGCACTCGGTTTTTCATGGTACTGCACCTATGATAAACTGCAGCCTGAGTTTCATCCCCTTTAAATCTTTTAATAAAGATGAATTCCCGCTTGCAATATACCCTTAAAAAAGGTATTATTATTTTATGTGAGTGATACGTTCACAAAAGAACTCCCGATAAGGGAAAAACATTTAGGAGGAAGAAGAAATGGCAGTAAAGGTAGCTATCAATGGTTTCGGTCGTATCGGTCGTCTGGCTTTCAGACAGATGTTTGGCGCAGAGGGATATGAGGTTGTTGCAATCAACGATCTTACAAAGCCTTCCATGCTCGCACATCTTCTTAAGTATGATACAGCACAGGGCGGTTACGCAGGAGTTATCGGTGAGAATCTTCACTCTGTAACAGCTGATGATGAGGCTGGTACAATTACAGTTGACGGAAAGACCCTTCAGATCTATGCAAAGGCTAATGCAGCTGAGCTTCCCTGGGGCGAGATCGGTGTAGATGTTGTTCTTGAGTGCACAGGTTTCTACTGCTCAAAGGATAAGTCACAGGCTCATATCGATGCAGGCGCTAAGAAGGTAGTTATTTCCGCACCCGCAGGTAACGACCTGAAGACTATCGTTTTCTCAGTAAACCACGATACCCTTACAGCAGAGGATCAGATCATCTCCGCTG
>ONWK01000089.1 GCA_900321505.1 uncultured Eubacteriales bacterium | reverse complement strand
GTTGCGGGGGATCCCGAAGAAGATAAATACATGAAGGAGCATGCGGATTACGGAACCACAAGTGATGACCCGCTGGACGAAAATGAGATCAGGGCGCTGAATAATGATGTCAGCGATAATCCGTATTTTGTAACGGATAACAGTTACGGATATGTCTGTTCATGCATTATACCGGTAACGGATAAAGAGGGTAATGTTTACGGACTTATCGGTGCGGACAGTGATATGTCCGCAATACTGAAAGTATATAATAAGAATCAGTTACTGCTGTATATACTTATCGGATTATTCTTTCTGATACTGCTTATCATTTCCGCGGTACTTCTGCATTTTGCCGTTATCAAGCCCGCACGGGTTCTTTCAAAGACCATGAGAAGCTTTGCAGATGATCCGAACACGGCTATACGGAAAAGGAAAGTCTGGATTCAGGACGAGATCAGCGACATGGAACACTCCTTCAGGGTGATGGCCGGGGATATACGCAATTATATCGGTAATATAGAGAAGCTTACAAAGGATAAGATCCAGGCGGATGTCCAGATGGAAGATGCCCAGAGGATACAAAGGGGTATGGTTCCGCCGGAAATACAGGTGGACGCTAAGAATTTCAGCTTTTATGCTGTTATGAACCCGGCTCTTGAAGTTGGGGGAGACTTCTATGATGCCCTCAGGCTTTCGGATGGAAGATTTGCATTTCTTATTGCCGATGTCTCCGGTAAAGGTATCAGTGCTGCACTTTTCATGGCCATGGTCAAGAGAGTGCTCAGAGATAAGCTCATATCACTGAGAGATCCGGCACTGGCACTGACGGAAGCAAACAAAGATATATACAACGAAAATCCGGAAGGACTTTTTGCAACCGTATTTGCCGTGATATATGATCCATGGAAGGGTAAGATCATTTATTCAAATGCAGGTCATACCAATCCTGTCTTTTTCGGGAAAAAGATCGAAATGGTATCTGTTGAGACAGGCGGATTACTGGGTATCTTTGATGATACGGTATATACGGCTTATGAACGTTATCTGGGGGTCGGAGAAGGCGTATTCCTTTATACTGACGGTACCACGGAAGCGGTAAATACCGAGAAGGAACCCTTTGGTGAAGAACGTCTGCTGCAGCTTTTTGATAATGAACCCGGTGACACGTGCAGTATGGTAAAGAGGATACGGGATAAGGTTATTGAATATGAGGGTGATGCAGGATTATTCGATGATCTAACCATGCTTGCCATGTGCAGGGTGTCGGAGGGCTTTCTTTTAGATGAAATACAGCTGAAACCTGAGCTTAGTGAGCTTCAGAAGCTGAAGGAAATGGTACTTAATGCCATCGGAGACAGCGAAAGATCCCGGATGATACTGGTTGCCGCAGAAGAATGGCTGGTTAATCTTACTTCATATTCAGGCACTTCATTTATCGGAATCAAAATGGAATATTACGGGGATTCTTTGGATGATAATGATGATTATTCCATGCTGATCATTGAATTTGAAGATGATGGAGCAGCTTTTGATCCGACAACCTATGTTCCGAAGGAAAAGGAATTTGAAGACCTGATGTTCGGTGGTATGGGTATCGGGATCATAAAGGAAAAAACAAAACAGTTGACATGGGAAAGAAAAAATGAGCATAATATAGTCAGGATGTATTTTGATCTTGAGGATCAGATTCCTGTTTCATAATAAAGCATTAACAGAGGAGAGAAAAATGGAAATAATCAAAAGCATAAAAGGTGATGAAACAATACTTCGACTGATTGGATGGCTTGATACCCAGGCTGCACCGGAGCTTGCGGCTGAGATTGAAAATATCTCAGGAGAGGGCTCTCTGATTATGGACCTTGGAAGTCTTGAGTATATATCTTCTTCAGGACTCAGACAGATCGTAGCTGCATATAAGAAGTTTGAAGGCAGGATAGTGCTTAAGAAGGTTAATCCGGGAACTCTGGATATTCTTAAGACTACAGGACTTGACAAACGTATAAGAATAGAAGATGAAGACGAGAAGACAGAGATCCTGACTGAAGAAAAAACCGAAATACTGACAAATGACAGTACAGCTGAATAGTTTGTGATGCCGTTATTTGGAAAAACTCCTTAATAAGTTGTCGCACAAAAAAGGATTCCCGGACCGATCTGATCCGGGAATCCTTTTAAAATTACAGGATATTTAAACTTCCTTGATCAACTTATGCCACTCCTGAAGAGAATGGATGTTTCCTTTGTGGCGGCGGATCATATGATCGATACCCTCGGCTGCAGCCTTGCCGGCTACAATGGTGGTGATATAAGGTATCTTTGACTTGATGGCTGCTTTTCTGATATAGCTGTCATCATGAACGCTTGCCTTACCTATAGGAGAGTTGATGATAAGGTCGATCTCTCCGTTTGAAATGTGATCCAGAATGTTCGGACGGCCTTCATAAAGCTTTTTAACCTTTTCTGCAGGAATACCTGCTTCATTTATGGCATCACAGGTAGCGCCGGTAGCCAGAATACGGAAACCGTTATCATGAAGGATCTTTGCCACCTCGGGAGCTTCGGCACGTTCCTTCTTGTTTACTGAGATAAGTACCGTTCCCTTAAGGGGAAGAGTGGCCTTTGCAGCCTCTTCAGCCTTGAAATAGGCGCCGCCGGCTGAAAGTGACATGCCGAGGACCTCGCCTGTGGAGCGCATTTCAGGTCCGAGGATGGGATCAACCTCAGGGAACATATTGAAGGGGAATACAGCTTCCTTTACTCCGTAATATGGGATATTTCTTTCCTTCATTGAAGGTATGGGTGAAGGCTTGCCTGTAAGCTCGCCGGTAATTATCTCGGTTGCGATGGGAACCATTCTTATGCCGCAGACCTTTGATACAAGAGGTACGGTTCTGGATGCTCTCGGGTTAGCCTCAAGAACAAATACCTTTCCGTCTTCGATGGCATACTGCATATTCATAAGACCTACAACATGCATCTGCTCGGCAATCTTTCTTGTGTATTCCTTGATTGTGGCAAGATTCTCCTCGGAAATGTGCTTTGAGGGAAGGATACATGCCGAGTCGCCTGAGTGGATACCTGCAAGCTCAATATGCTCCATAACTGCGGGAACATATGCATGCGTACCGTCTGCGATGGCATCGGCCTCACATTCAAGAGCGTGATGCAGGAAACGGTCAATAAGTATGGGGCGGTCAGGCGTTACGCCTACTGCAGCCTGCATATAACCGATCATGCTCTCATCGTCATATACGACCTCCATGCCCCGGCCGCCGAGAACGTAGGAAGGACGTACCATAACGGGATATCCGATACGGCGTGCCACATCGATAGCTTCTGCAACGGTAGTGGCCATACCTGCTTCCGGCATGGGGATGCCGAGCTTATCCATAATGGCACGGAACTGATCACGGTCCTCGGCAAGATCGATGACTGCAGGAGAGGTACCGAGGATCTTAACGCCGTTACGCTCAAGATCCGCTGCAAGGTTAAGAGGAGTCTGTCCGCCGAACTGCGCAATTACGCCTACCGGCTTTTCCTTCTTATAAATGGAGAGAACATCTTCAAGTGTAAGAGGCTCAAAATACAGCTTGTCAGAGGTATCGTAGTCTGTGGATACGGTCTCGGGGTTGCAGTTTACTATTATTGTTTCGAAGCCGAGCTTTTTAAGAGCAAGTGCCGCATGAACACAGCAGTAGTCGAACTCGATACCCTGGCCGATACGGTTGGGGCCGCCTCCCAGGATCATTATCTTTTTTCTGTCCTCTTTTACGGGGTTATTGTCGGGAGCGTT
>ONWK01000162.1 GCA_900321505.1 uncultured Eubacteriales bacterium | reverse complement strand
TTAAATTGCCTCGGATTCATCTTGTTCAGCTCCTTAACAGATCTGCTGCGGTTTCTCCGCCCGTAAGCGGCGGAAGGCTGCGAAGAGTTCCATCCTTTAAAAGGTAGATATCATCACAAAGTGAAAATGTATTCTCGTCATGAGAAGCAATGATGGTGATCCCGCCGCCTTCACGGAAGGATTTAAGGAAATTGGTGATATCCTGCTTCGCAATAAGATCCAGAGCGGCAAAGGGCTCGTCCAGAAGAAGTATCCGGGGAAGATCGATCAGAACCGTTGCTATGGAAAGACGTTTCTTCATTCCTCCGGACATACTGCGGACGGGAAGCTCCAGCCAGGTATGGACGCCAAGCATGGAAAGACTGGTATTCTGCAGGGTATCAAATATGGACGCCTTGTCCCTGTCGGTCCAGAGGCGGAGATTATCCATGGCTGTAAGCTCGTCTATCAGTGCATTTTCCTGGGTGACATAGCCGATAGTGGCATGCCATGCCTTACGGTCTTCCTCAACGGTTTTTCCGTTGAGCAGTATAGTTCCCGCTGCAGGCTTCTTTACTCCGGCAAGCGCTGAGAGCAGGGTGGACTTTCCGGAACCGTTAAGACCCAGAAGACCGATGATCCTGCCGGGTTCGGCATCAAAAGATACATCGGTGAGTATGGTCTTCTTCCGGTATTTTAATGTTACAGAGTTCAGACTTAGCATGTCGGCTCCTTATCGGTTTCAGCGGATTTTGACATCCGCAAAAGTATGAAGTATAATGTATTTCCACCCTGTGTATCGTATGTTTTCATTCGGTTCCGCAGGGCCCGAAAACATAATATAAACACATTATATTTACATAACATTGGATGATTGTTAAAAAATTCACAACAAGTATATCACAATTTCATCATAAATAAAGTCTAAAGTATGACGCATAGATCCGAATCGCCCCCACGTTTCGGAAAAATGTTCAAGGAGGATAGAAATTATGAATGATGAATTCGGAACATTTTCCTATGGAAAGAAAGAGATGGATACAGGCGTTGAGAGGAAAACTCCTCTTACGGCATATCGCCCCGAACCATATGAACAGCCGGATTATAATAAAGGATATAATACAGACTACACAGGAACAGCAAAGACTGAAACCGGCAGAGTAAGTGAGCAGAAGCCCGCAGCACACACAGCAGAAACAGAGCATGCACCGGTATTTGCAGGCAAACCGATGCCAGCAGCTGCATACACGGCTGAAGCAGAGCCTGCTCCGGCATTCACAGGCGAGCCGCAGCCGACTAACGGCTATGTAAATGAAACAAAACCGGCAACCGGTTATTCAGCCCGGCCGAGAACGGAGAATTACGGTTTCAGAGGAACATTTCCTCCGGCAATGGGTCCGGTGGGGCCCACGCCTGAAGATCCGTCAGCTGGCATGCAGAACGGCATGAACTCAGTACCGGCTCAGAGGAAGCCGGAATCCCGCCAGAGAAAGCAGCAGACAAAGAAGAGCGGAAAGGGCCGTAAGGTTCTTGCTACGGCAGGGCTTGCACTTGTATTCGGCGTTGTAGCATCCGGAGCCTTCATCGGAATGAACAAGCTTTTCGGTGATAAGAAGGAAAGCACTACGGATATCCAGCCCTCGACAGTTCAGTCCGCTTCGGCAGATGCAATAGGTACACAGGCAACCTATGACGGAAGCTCGGGAACTACAAGCACGGTTTCCTATGATGTGGCTGAGATCGTAAAGAAGGCACAGCCCTCTACGGTTTCCATCACAACCACGGTTACACAGTCATACCAGTATTATTTCCAGCAGTATGAGCGTCAGGCAACAGGTGCCGGCTCCGGAATAATCATCGGAAAGAATGATGATGTCCTTTACATAGCTACAAACTATCACGTTATCGAGGATGCTAAGGAAATAAACGTTGGTTTTAATGACGGACAGATCTGCAAGGCGAAGGTAACCGGTTATGATGCCAATGCCGACGTGGCAGTTGTACAGGTTAAGCTGAGTGATATCCCCGAAGCTACAGCAAACGCCATAACCATAGCAGTTACAGGTGATTCCGATGCGCTTCAGGTAGGTGAGCCTGCCATCGCCATAGGAAATGCTATGGGTTACGGACAGTCAGTTACCGTTGGATACATCAGTGCGCTTAACAGATCCATTTCCGGTAATACGGGAAGCTATATCCAGACTGATGCAGCCATCAACCCCGGTAACAGCGGCGGCGCGCTCTTCAATGCAAAGGGCGAGGTTATAGGCATCAATTCCATCAAGTACGTGGACAATAAGGTTGAAGGTATGGGCTTCTCCATCCCCATCAACAAAGCCATGAGCATCATTGACGGTCTGATCCAGAACGGGACCACAGGAAGGATCTACATCGGTATCGGCGGTGCAAATGTGACTAGTGAATACACCCAGATCTACGGTTTCCCCATCGGTATCTATGTAAAGAACATCAATTCCGACAGCCCGGCGGAGAAGGCAGGTCTTCATACAGGTGATATCATTTACGCCATCGATAACAAACCTGTAACAACGATGGATGAGCTGACTGATGCATTGCAGAAATATAAGGCGGGAGATGAGGTTGAGCTTTCCATCTACCGTGCAAACAATAACGGACAATACAGCAGGGATGCAGTTGTCGTAACTGTAGATCATGAGTAGCAGGACGGAGTAAATATGTATGAACTGATAGCGGAGGATCACCGCGCGAAGAGCGGAAGATTCCATACCCCTCACGGGGTGATCGAAACGCCGGTTTTCATGAATGTGGGAACCGTAGCAGCCATAAAGGGAGCAGTCAGTGCCGAGGACCTGGAGGGAATCGGCACTGGCGTTTTGCTGTGTAATACGTATCATTTACATGTAAGACCGGGAGACGAACTGATAAAGGAACTCGGAGGTCTGCAGCCTTTTACAACCTGGAATAAACCGATCCTTACGGATTCCGGCGGTTTCCAGGTTTATTCGCTTGCCAAGCTGAGGGCGATAAAGGAGGAGGGCGTATCATTTCAGTCGCATATTGACGGAAGCCGTATCTTCATGGGACCGGAGGAGAGCATGACCATCCAGTCAAATCTCGGTTCCACCATAGCCATGGCCTTTGATGAGTGCCCGCCGGCAAAGGCGGACCGTTCCTACATACAGCCTTCGGTGGACAGGACCTACAGATGGCTGCTGAGATGTAAGGACAAGCTCGAGGAACTGAACAGGCGGCCGGATACGGTCAATCCGGGACAGTATCTCTTCGGTATCAACCAGGGCGGGATCATCGAGGATATCAGGATAGATCACGCGGAGCGGATAGCTGAGCTGGATCTTCCGGGCTATGCCATCGGAGGACTTGCGGTTGGAGAGACTCATGAGGAAATGTACCACATCCTCGATGTCACTGTTCCCCATCTTCCGCGCAAAAAGCCTGTATATCTCATGGGCGTGGGCACACCGGAAAATATCATCCAGGCAGTGGACCGCGGAGTTGATTTCTTTGACTGTGTCTATCCTTCGCGGAACGGGCGCCATGGCCAGGTATATACGCATTACGGAAAAATGAATCTGAAGAACAAGTGCTATGAAAAGGATACGCGGCCTATAGAGGAGGGCTGCGGATGTCCGGCCTGCAGGCGCTTTTCAAGAGCGTATATGCGCCATCTGATCAAGGCGGGTGAGATGCTGGGCCTCAGGCTCGCTGTGCTTCATAACCTGTATTTTTATAATCATCTTATGGAGGAGATCCGCACGGCCATCAGGGAAGGAAACTGGGAGAACTATAAGGAAAACACTCTGGACAGGTTAAGATCAGGGTATAATAATCAGTGATGATAATAGTGATGAGCCGTGCTGTTCACAGAATAGCACGGCTCATTTTTAAAAATATGAATTGTGTGTATTTATGTCCGGAACCACATAAAATGTGAATAAAACTGTTTGAAAAACCACATTTTATGTGGTTTTTATATTGATATTGCCTTTGTGAACGATTAAGGCAATCGTTCACAAACCTTCACTCCGTTCGGGCTGTTCCTTCGGAACCTATACAATTATCAGAGGATGTGGAGAAATCTGTATCCGCTGCTCAGTGTTCGGTTGCATTTCCTTCTTAAATGTGTTATCGTTACATTGGTGCGTAAGATACGTTGCCCTTGAAAAACAAATATTGCTTCATGGTACGTAACACTACGATCCTTTTTTGTTGCCGAACAGATCATTTGATCTTTCCGGTAATAAAAAAAAGGATTTTTTTGATGAAATATTTTGTTGCGTAC
>ONWK01000087.1 GCA_900321505.1 uncultured Eubacteriales bacterium | reverse complement strand
CACATCCACAACCGTTGTTGCGGTATTCAGCTCGATATCCACGGTTTCAGCTGCCTTCTGGATAGCCTTGATAACATCGGAAAGCTTGCCTACGCCCGAAGGTTCAATGATTATCCGATCCGGATGGTACTGCTCAACCACCTGCTTCAAAGCTTTGCCGAAATCTCCCACAAGAGAGCAGCAGATACATCCGGAATTCAACTCATTTACCTGAATACCTGCATTCTTCATAAAATCGCCGTCCACACCGATCTCACCGAATTCGTTCTCGATCAGGACAAGCTGCTCACCCTTAAATGCTTCATTGATAAGTTTCTTGATAAGTGTCGTCTTTCCGGCACCTAAAAATCCGGAAATAATATCTATCTTTGCCACGATGGCGCCTCCATATTGCTTTTTTAACTCTGTTTTTCTTCTGTATATTTTACTTTAGTCTATTTTACTTCTGTACTCTTCACTTCAGCCTTTTTTTCTTCAGCCTTTTTTACTTCAGCCTTCTTTACTTCAGCCCTTTTAACTTCAGTCTTCTTTGCTTCTTCCTTTTTCACTGCAGGTCTGCGGGTCACTGTCTTCTTAAAGATCGAAATGGACAGTCCCGGAACCGTAACGGTGATATAATCCTTTCTTCCGTCAACCTCGCCCGGCTTTGAATCCTTTGCAGTCTTGTTATTGAATCCCTCACCGCCGTATTTGGCAGCATCACTGGAGAATATCTCCTTCCACCTTCCCTCCGAAGGAACCGCAAGTTTGTAATTCTTATGGGTGACCGGAGTAAAGTTGCAGATCACAACAAGCGTATCCTTCTCATCCCTGCCATGGCGTTCAAATGACAGAAGCGAGCGGTTCGCATCTGTTTCATTTATCCATGCGAAACCGTCCGGAGTATGATCCTTTTCATAAAGGGCAGGTTCGGACTGATACAGCTTATTCAGTGCCTTCATGTAATCCTGTACACAGGTATGCGCATCAAATTCAAAGAGCGACCAGTCAAGCTCATCGGATTCATTAAACTCCTTGAACTGTGCAAATTCCTGACCCATAAAGAGCAGCTTCTTGCCGGGGTGCGTCATCATATAGCCAAAGGCAGTCCTGAGATTGGAGAATTTATCCTCGTAACCTCCGGGCATTTTCTCGATCATGGACCCCTTCTCATGCACAACCTCATCATGCGAAAGGACAAGTATGAACCTCTCACTGAAGGCATACATCATGCTGAATGTAAGATCATTATGATGATATTTCCTGTAAAGCGGATCCAGCTTCATATACCGCAGGAAATCATTCATCCAGCCCATGTTCCATTTATAATCGAAGCCCAGTCCTCCATCAGCCACAGGTTTGGTGATCATAGGCCATGCAGTGGACTCCTCGGCGATCATCATAACGCCGGGATAACGCTCTGCCATGATATTATTCACCTCTTTGATAAAGGCGATGGCTTCAAGGTTCTCATTCCCGCCGAATTTATTCGGTTTCCACTGTCCGGGGCCGCGTCCGTAATCCAGATAAAGCATGGATGCCACCGCATCCATACGGATTCCGTCAACATGGTATTTGTCCGCCCAGTAAAGCGCGTTGGCAGTCAGGAAATTCCTTACCTCATTACGATTATAATCAAAGATCCATGTTCCCCAGTGAGGATGCTCGCCGCGGGTCGGATCGGCACTCTCGTAAAGCGGTGTACCGTCAAAACGTCCGAGTCCGTGATCATCCTTCGGGAAATGTGCCGGCACCCAGTCAATAATAACACCGATGCCCTGCACATGCATATAATCCACAAAACCCATAAAATCAGCAGGTGATCCGTAACGGGACGTGGGGGCATAATATCCGGTTATCTGATAACCCCAGGAAGGATCGTAGGGATGCTCCATTACGGGCATAAGCTCCACGTAATTATATCCCATTTCCTTCATGTAATCGGCAAGGGCAAGAGCTATCTCCTTGTAATTATAAAACTCGCGTCCGTCCTTCGGCCTTCTCCAGGAACCGAGATGAACCTCATAAATATTCATCGGTTTTTCATCCTGAGCGGCCTTGTCACGTGCGGCCATCCATTTTCCGTCCTGCCAGGTATATGAAAGATCCGTCACACGGGATGCATTTGCCGGACGCAGCTCGGCTGTAAAGGCATAGGGATCGCTCTTCATAAATACCTGTCCCGTCTTGGAACGGATCTCATATTTATAGATCTCACCAAGGAAATCTCCGGGAACGAAGAGTTCGAATATACCTGAATAATCCAGCTTTCTCATGGGATATCTGCGGCCGTCCCAATTATTGAAATTACCGACAACCGAAACTCTCTCCGCATTGGGTGCCCAAACCGCAAAAAGGGTTCCCGGCACTCCGTCGACAACCATGGGGTGAGCTCCTAATTTTTCATATATCTCGTAATGCTCGCCCTCGTTAAAGCGGCTGATGTCGATCGGATCTATAACAGGTTCAAAGAGATAAGGATCTATAAAGCACTCCTCGTGTCCGTCAGCAAATTTGGCCTTTACCTCATAGTTAAAACTCCTGGTATCCTTCAGCATGATGGAAAAGAATCCGTCAACACGGTCAGAAACAAGAGTGATCCATTTTTTGGTTTCAAGATTGCGTACTTTGACTATCTTTGCATCCGGCAGATATACATTGATATATAAATCATCTATACATTCATGCATGCCAAGTATATGGTGGGGGTTGTCATGCTTTGCTGTAACGAGCGCATCCACCTCCATCCAGTTTATTGCAAATACGGCCTTTCTTTTCATATACTGACCCTGTTCCTTCCCGTAGCCGGTCCCTCTTGCTTCTCTGACTACACTCTTCCCTTTTTTCAAAATTCAACCCAGCTTTACAGCCCCTCATCCTCTTTGCTGTCATGACAGGCTGTGAATAAAAATACCGCTTCTCAGCTTTGGTTCAAACCATGTGGATTTCGGCGGCATGAGCATACCGGCATCCGCTACATCGAAAAGCTCCCTAATGGATGTAGGATACATGGAAAAGGCAATGACCGAATCCTCGGCCACTCTTTTTTCAAGGCCCTCAAGGCCCCTGATACCGCCTACGAAATCTATACGGTTATCGGTTCTCGGATCATCTATGCCGAACACCGGCTGAAGTACATATTTCTGCAGCAGTGATACATCAAGTCCATCCACGGGATCGTCAGACAGATATTCCTTTGCAAATGTAAAGCTGTACCACTGACCCGGCAGATATACTCCCACCGTGCCCTTCTTATCAGGCTGTACGGGGGTATCAGATGACTCAACCGTTCCGAGCTCGCCCAGCTTTCCAAGAAACTTCTCAGCATCCCATCCGTTCCAGTCCTTTACAACTCTGTTGTAAGGCAGTATGGCCAGCTCGCTGTCCGGGAAAAGCACGGAAAGGAAGAAGTTAAATTCCTCACTGCCGTCATAGTCCGGATGCTCCGTACGTCTCTTCTTACCTACCTTTACGGCAGATGCCGCACGGTGATGTCCGTCAGCAATATATATCTGGTCGATCTCCGCAAACTCTTTTTCAATAGCATTGATATCCTCGGGATCGTCTATGATCCATACCCTGTGGATCACACCGTCAGGTGCGGTAAAATCATAAACCGGCTCTTCCTCCTGCTGTATACAGCGGATTATAACGCTTATCTCCGGCTGTTCCCTGTACGCAAGAAAGATGGGACCCGTCTGTGCATCACAGGTATCGATATGCCTGATGCGGTCCAGTTCCTTCTCTTCCCTTGTATTCTCATGCTTTTTAATTACACCTGTCTCGTAGTCGTCTATGGAAGCGCATCCCACAAGACCCGTCTGGGAACGTCCGTCCATGACAAGCTCATAAATATAATATGCGGGAGCATCCTCCTTTACATATGTTCCGTCCTCAAGGCTCTCATCAAGAAGCCTTCTTGCCGTCGCATATGCTTCATCACTGTACATGTCAAAATCATCAGGATGCTGGGTCTCGGGGCGGTCGATCCGAAGAAATGACTTTGGCTCCCTCTCAACCTCTTCCTTTGCTTCCTTCCGGTTATATACATCATAAGGTAACGCAGCAACCGCTTCCACCAGCTCTTCTGCCGGGCGGTATGCCGCAAATGGTCTGATCACAGCCATGGAATGATCCTCCGAAATATAAAGATAACAAGGGGCCGGTCTAACCCCGGCCCCCTCGTCGTCATTCTCCCCGAATGTAAGCTACAGCGTCGTTAAGCGACTTCTTGAAATCTTCATCCGAAGAATTATTGAATACAAACAACTCCGGAATATTCCCGGGCTTATGGAAATTCTGGGTAGAAATATACTCATCCCAATGCTCCAGCTTCCATACGTCTCTGTCGGAATTCCGTTTGATCATCCTCTGGTGTGCAACCTCAACATCCGTATGAACCCAGATCACACAGAGCACTGCATTCTTCTCCTCCAGTTTATGGCGGAGACGATCCAGATAATCATCATCACGTATCTCATCCGTGAAGGGAGCATTGATCAATACGGTATCGTTATAATCAAGTGCATCAAATGCAAGGTCAAGTACCGCATAGTACTCATAGTCACGGATCTCTCTCTGGAAGAAATCAGATGAGCGGTTATACTCCTCTCCCGCCACCTTGAAGATCTGCTTTGAAAGCACGATCAGGGTATCCTTATCCAGATAAACACAATTGGTAAGAGCCTGTGCCAGCTTCTTTGAAATAAATGTCTTTCCACATGCCGGTGGAGAGGTTACAAGTATCAGTTTTTTCTTCTTCATGGTGAATCTAAATACCTTTCTCGTGTTTTTATCACAAACCTACAGGACATTATAACCTATTTCAATAAAAAATGGTACTCTTTTTTTTAGTTTTTCTCAATCGAGTAGGAGGCAGGGGAACCATCCTCCTGCTCGATGTCGCGTTGGCCGGCAAATATGCGTGCAAGCACGCATACTTGCCGGCCGTATCGCGCATAAAACAACCCGCCGGACGGCGGGTTGTTCTTTAATATGACTGTTTTAGTCTTCTTTAGCTGAAATATAGCCCTTTGCGGTCAGCAGTTCTGCTGAAAGAACAGCTCCTCCGGCAGCTCCGCGGACGGTATTGTGGGAAAGACCTACGAACTTGTAATCGAAAAGGCTGTCCTCACGAAGACGTCCCATGGAAACGCCCATGCCATTCTCAAAATCCACATCCAGCTTTATCTGCGGACGGTTGTCATCCTCCAGATACTGAATGAACTGCTTCGGTGCCGAAGGAAGCTCCAGCTCCTGAGGCTCGCCCTTAAAGCTTCTCCACGCCTCGATGATCTGTTCCTTCGTCGGCTTCTTCTTAAAGTTTACAAATACAGTAGCCGTATGTCCGTTAAGTACGGGTACACGGATGCACTGGCTTGTGATCTTCGGACCGTTCTCGCATTTTTTTATCACGCCGTCCTCAACCTTACCCCAGATCCTGAGAGGCTCCTGCTCGCTCTTTTCTTCCTCGCCGCCGATGTAAGGAATGATATTTCCTTCCATCTCCGGCCAGTCCTTAAAGGTCTTGCCGGCTCCGGAAATGGCCTGGTATGTTGATACCACAACCTCCTGGGGCTCGAATTCCTTCAGTGCAAAAAGCGCCGGCGCATAGCTCTGGATGGAGCAGTTGGGCTTAACAGCGATAAAGCCCTTCTTTGTTCCGAGACGCTCTCTCTGGTATTTGATGACATCATAATGCTCGGGATTCAGTTCCGGCACTACCATGGGCACATCCGGAGTCCAGCGGTGTGCGCTGTTATTTGAAACAACGGGAGTCTCGGTCTTTGCGTAAGCTTCCTCGATGGCCTTGATCTCATCCTTGGTCATATCTACCGCACTGAAAACGAAATCTACCGTTGCGGCAACCTTTTCAACTTCATTGACATTATATAATACAAGATTCTTTACAGCTTCCGGGATCGGAGTATCCATCTTCCAGCGTCCCTCCACTGCCTCAGCGTAGGTCTTTCCTGCACTCCGCGGAGAAGCGGCTACGGTTACCACTTCATACCAGGGATGATTCTCCAGAAGGGCAATAAAGCGCTGTCCTACCATACCCGTTGCACCAAGTATACCGACTTTCAACTTTTTATCCATGATGTTATCTCCTTTCGCTCGTTTTCCAGTCAAACACCCGCATTGGAGCAGCTGTCCATGACTTGGCTTCTTTTTTGTTCACCCCGGAAGGGCGGGATATTTAACTGATTGAGCGTATTATATCTCTGATCTTCCTATTATGCAAATTGATAGTTTTGAACCAAACATTCAAATATCATGATAATATATCTGACATTAAGAGTGCCTGTCACACAGGAAGAATACAGCAAAACTTCACGATTCCCCCAAAAGCGACAGGCACCCCCCAGTGTCTTACACTTTATTTGATCACGCGTACACGTACAACGCCGTCGATCTTTGCGATCTCATCTGCAACTTCCTGATCGGCAGCTACACTGATATCGAGGATGGTATATGCATACTCTCCTCTGGACTTGCTTACCATTTCAGACACATTTACACCCTTGGATGCAAAAAGACCTGTGAACTGTGTGAGCATGTTCGGGATATTCTTGTGGCATACCGTAAGACGGCCTGCATCCTGGCATACGCCTGCATCACATGCAGGATAGTTTACGGAGTTCTTTACATTTCCGTTCTCGATAAAGTCCTTGATCTCCTTTACAGCCATAACTGCACAGTTGTCCTCGGATTCCTCTGTGGATGCTCCGAGATGCGGAGTAACGATGACGTTCTTCTTTCCGGCAACTGTCGGATTTGCGAAGTCGGTCACATACTTTGCTATCTTGCCTGACTCGATGCCTGCAAGAACTGCAGCCTCATCACACAGGATATCTCTTGCGAAGTTGAGGATGACAACGCCGTCCTTCATCTGGCTGATGGCTTCTGCATTGATCATACCCTTTGTGGAATCAAGAAGCGGCACATGGATCGTGATATAATCACAGGTTGTAAAGATATCATTTACATTTGTGATATGCTTTACGGAACGTGACAGACCCCATGCTGCATCTACAGATACGAAGGGATCATATCCGTAAACCTCCATGCCGAGACGGACGCCCACGTTTGCAACCTTTGCACCGATGGCTCCCAGTCCGATAACACCAAGCTTCTTGCCGTAGATCTCGGTTCCTGCGAAGTTCTTCTTCTCCTTCTCAGCCGTCTTTGCGATATTCTCATCTGCTGCATTGGCTGTAACCCAGTTTGCTCCACCGATGATATCTCTTGCTGCCATAAGCATGCCGGCAACAACCAGCTCCTTAACACCGTTTGCATTTGCACCGGGTGTATTGAATACTACGATACCCTGCTCCGCACACTTGTCCAGCGGAATGTTGTTAACGCCCGCGCCGGCGCGCGCAACTGCAAGGAGCTTGTCTGAAAGTTCCATTTCATGCATGGATGCGCTGCGGACAAGTATTGCCTCAGCATCAGCGTCGTCAGTT
>ONWK01000007.1 GCA_900321505.1 uncultured Eubacteriales bacterium | reverse complement strand
CTTATGTCCATAGGACTGAGCTTTACCTACTTTAACATGCTGGAGTTCCCGAAGTTCAACGGCTGGTCCAACTATACCAAGCTGTTCCTGAACGATGATATCTTCCTGATCTCCCTTAAGAACACACTGATCTTTGCGGTTGTTACAGGACCGGTCAGTTACCTTCTCTGCCTGCTCTTTGCATGGATAATCAATGAGTTCAGACCGAAGGTACGTACCTTCCTGACGCTGATCTTCTATGCGCCCTCCATATGCGGCAACGCTTATATGGTATGGCAGCTGATCCTTTCATCAGACCGTTACGGATACCTGAACGGTATTCTTCTGAAGCTTGGTTTCATAAATGAGCAGAAGCTGTGGATGCAGGATGCAGATCTTATCCTTCCCTGTCTGATAGTAGTTCAGCTGTGGCTGTCCCTGGGTACCGGATTCCTGGCCTTTGTCGCGGGTCTTCAGACAGTGGATAAGTCACTCTATGAAGCTGCAGCCATTGATGGTATCAAGAACCGCTGGCAGGAGCTCTGGTATGTGACCCTTCCTGCCATGAAGCCTCAGCTCATGTTCGGTGCGGTTATGCAGATCACCCAGTCCTTTGCGGTTGCGGATATCTCCATACAGCTGGCAGGCAACCCTTCGGTCAACTATGCGGGTGCTACGGTAGTAACCCACCTTCTGGATTACGGCTCAACCCGTTTCGATATGGGCTATGCCTCGGCGATAGCTACGGTGCTGTTCCTTCTGATGGTCGGTACCAATAAGCTGGTACAGAAATTACTTAGAAGGGTAGGTGAGTAGCGTGGCAAAGAAAAAAGTTGCGGCTCAGCCGCTTACCCATGGCGCAGTAGTCATCCCGAAGCCGGTTCCGGATGCAGATCCGGATGCCGTAGTACGGGAGCTGATGAAGAAAACCTATAAGGAAAAGAAGCTTAACCGGTCAGTGGCCGGAAACGGACTTCTCTTCGGTATCATGATCATCTGCGGTATCTTTATGTCGCTGCCGCTGGTAATGATCATAAATAACGCGCTGAAGCCTCTGGATGAGATCTTCCAGTATCCGCCGGCGATCTTCGTAAAGAATCCGACGCTGGAGAATTTCTCGGATCTCTTCCATGTAATGAGCGATTCCTGGGTGCCATTCTCGAGATACATCCTGAATACCATAATCATAACCGGACTTGCAACCTTCGGACATGTAGTAGTGGCTTCACTTGCAGCATATCCGCTGGCAAAGCATGAATTCCCCGGTAAGAAGTTTCTCTTCAGTATGGTTGTGCTCTCGCTGATGTTCTCCTGGCAGGTAACCCAGATACCGATGTACATGATCGTCAGCTGGCTCCATATCAACAACACCTATCTCGCACTGATCCTTCCGTTATGGCAGTATGGTATGGGTCTCTACCTGATGAAACAGTTCATGGAGCAGTTACCGACCTCGCTGATGGAATCTGCCCGGTTGGATGGTGCTTCCGAGTACCGTATCTTCTGGACCATCGTGATGCCAAATGTAAAGCCTGCATGGCTTACTCTGGCCATCTTCCAGTTCCAGCAGGCGTGGGGCAATACAGGTTCCCTGTTCCTGCGCGATGAACAGCTGAAGCCTCTGCAGTTCGCGCTTCAGCAGATCGCTGCCGGCGGTACCGCAAGAGCGGGCGCCTCCGCAGCCGTAACATTTATCATAGCGGCAGTGCCTATCATATTCTTCCTGCTCTGCCAGAGTAACGTGCTTGAAACCATGACCACCTCCGGAATGAAGGAGTAAGGGTGAGGGGAGTGCTTATGAGAAAGAAAAATAAAATAGCAAAGATCCTCGGAGCCCTGATGCTTTCCGTGACGGTTGCGCTATCCGGGATGCCGGCAAGGGCGGAGGACGATGTGCCTTATGATACCTACAATTATAATTACTGGGAAGACATCGTAAAAACGCCTGCAGCCTATACTCCGGACGGCACGGTAACCGGGCTGGATGTGGGTACCACAGCCTTCAGGGAACCGCAGGATATCTGCGTATCCGATGCCGGAGAGGTTTATGTGGCGGATACCGGTAATAACCGTATCGTCGTTATGGATAATAAGATGACAAAGGTTAACCGTATCATAGAAAGCTTCACCAGGGATGGTGAAGAGGACCATTTCAACGCTCCCTACGGAGTGTGCCTCTCGGAGAATAATCAGCTTTACGTGGCGGATTCAAATAACGCCCGTGTGGTAGAGCTTACTCCCGAGGGAGAATTCATAAAAATAGTCAATGAACCGAAGTCGGAGATACTGGAGGATAATTTCTCCTTCATCCCCCTCAAGGTCACCGTTGATTACGCGGACCGTATCTATGTTATCAGCAAGGGAGCCTTCGAAGGTATCCTTGTATTCGAAGCGAACGGGGACTTCTCCGGTTATTTCGGAACCATTGAGGTAAAGATTTCCGTGTGGGAGAAGTTCTGGCGGCGGTTCGCATCCAAGGAAGAGAGGTCCAATACTCAGCTCTACATTCCCACGGAGTTTACCGGTATCGACGTTGACAGCGGCGGATTCATATATGCGTCAAATATCGATTCCGACGGCATCCAGGCGGTGCGCCGGCTTAATCCTCAGGGTAAGGATGTTATCCAGAAGGGTGAAAACGGAAATGTCGGCGGCGATATAGCGATAGGCAAGTACGGAACCTACAGCGGACCCTCAGAGATCGTGGATGTGGTATACCGCGATAAGGGTAAGTACTCGCTGCTGGACCGTAAAAGAGGAAGGATCTTCACCTACGACAAGGAAGGCAATCTGCTCTACATTTTCGGAGGTATAGGACTTCAGAAGGGAACCTTCCAGACACCGGCTGCTATCGAGGCCATAGAGGATGAGATCCTTGTCCTGGATGCGGGACGCAATGCGATCCTTAAATTCCGTGAGACCAATTACGGCTCCCTGATCAACGATGCGGTGGGACTTCGCTTCGACGGTGATGAGACCAAGGCCATAGATAAGTGGCAGGAGGTCCTGAAGCTTGATGAGAACAATGAGCTTGCCAACAATGGTATCGGTAAGGCTTATCTTACGGCAGGCGATAACGAGAAGGCCATGCATTACTTCGAACTCGGAATGAACAAGAAGTACTATTCCATAGCCTATAAGAGATACAGAAACCAGATCCTCGCCGATAATCTCGGCTGGATACTGACAGGCGTCATCGTTCTGATAATAGCGCTGGTCATTTTCAAGAGGATACGAAACAAGAAAAAGGGCATAGTCAGAGAGGAGGGGCTGCTGTAAATGAAAAAGCAATTATCGAAAGATAAGTGGAAATTCATGCTTTATACCATAAGCCATCCCGCTGACGGTTACTACGAGATCCGCCACAGAGAGAAGGGAAGTGTTGTGATAGCGCTGATCCTTGTGGTGCTTTTCTCGGTGATGTGGTCTATCAACAGGATATCGGCAGGCTTCATTGTAAATGATATAGACCCCAGAGAGGTAAACTCTTTTTCAGAGCTCATCACCGTGCTCCTGTTCTTTTTCCTGATCTGTGTGAGCAACTGGTCGGTGACCTGTCTTATGGACGGCAAGGGAAGGATCAAGGATATCATAATAGCCATAGGTTATTCACTTCCTCCGGCTATTGTATGTATTCTGATCGGTACGATCTTCAGCCAGTTTGTATCGGAGGATGAGGCGGCTTTCTATACCATGATCTGCGGTATCGGTATAGCCTATACGCTGTTCATGATGCTGGTGGGCATAATGACGGTGCATAATTTTACATTGGGGAAGACCATTATAACCATCTTCCTTACGATCGTTGCCATGCTGCTGATCATTTTCGTCCTTCTTCTTATCGTTGACCTTGTAAATCAGGTATACAGCTTCCTGTGGAGTATCTATCAGGAACTGATGTTCCGGGCGTAAAGGGGGGCTTTTCATGGCAAAGACGAAAGAACAGAAGAAAGCCCTTAAGGAACTGAATCTGAAGAAGCAGAGGAAAAAGGTAAGTAAATGGGTGATCTACATCATCCTTGCGGTGCTCGCTATATTCGGAGCATACATGGCCTACTACCTGATCCGGTATAACTTCTATAACCACTACAGGGACTATCTTACAGATTATGAATACCCCGAGGCTTCGGATTTCAAGGCGGCAAGCGACAGCTCACCGTCGGTCGAAGGGTATGAGCTTGCGGCGGAGGGCGATAACCTGAAGCTGTACGTTCAGACAAAGACCGGAAATATAGCGGTCTATGATAAGAGAAACGGTGAGACCATCTATTCCAATCCTCCCGGTGCGGATCAGGACGGTATTGCAAATGTTTCAAACAAGAACTACATGAAGAGTCAGCTTATCGTTGACTACTACAATACAAAGAGACTCGAAGGAACCTTTGATTCCTACAGCCAGGCGGTGGCATTTGACCAGCTCGAGGCAAAGAGCATTCCCAACGGTGTGCGGATGGTATACACCTTCGGGGATTCAACCGCAAAGACAGGTATCGTTCCTATCTATATCCGTCAGGAGACGCTGGATAATGTGCTTTCAAAGCTGAGCGATGCGGATGCAAAGTACACCAAGAAGAAATTCATCCAGAGCGATCTTGGGGAGGACATCCTGGTAATGCTTTCCAATACCCAGAACGGTGTGGCAGAGCTGAGAAGGCTGAATACCTATTTTGAACAGGCAGGCTTCACAAAAGAGGATTATGTCCGCGAGATGGAAAACGCCGATGTTGAGGAAGCGGTACCCATTACATTTACCGTTCCCATCGATTACACCATCAAGGATGACTACATGGAAGCAACCGTATACATGAAGGGCGTGGTTGAAAACGGCGGCGGCGCGATCCATGACATTCAGATGCTGAATTTCTTCGGGGCCGCAGGCAAGGACGAGTCAGGATACATGCTGGTACCCAACGGATCGGGATCCATCATCTACTTCAATAATGACAAGAGCAGGATGAAGGCCGGTGATGACTATTCCGAGTACATCTACGGCATAGATCCCATGGCGGCTGATTATACGGTGCGTGAGATCACCGAGAATTCAAAGCTTGCATTGTTCGGCATCTTCCGTGAGAAGAGCGGTATCCTTGCAACCATAGAATCCGGCGCATCCCTTGCGAACATTTCCGCAGGCGTGTCCGGTGATGTAAATGAATACAACAATGTATATGCGAAGTTCATTGTCCGGGGAAATGATACCCTGGCAATGTTCGGAACTACAGGCTCCGAGGCGGAGCTCCCAATAGTGGAGAAGAATTATTATGATTCTCCCCTCACCATGCGTTATACCTTCCTTACCGAAGAATACAAGGGTTACTCGGGAGCGGCAAATTACTACCGCAGCCGTCTGATAAATGAAGGAAAGCTTGAGGCAGGTAATTCGGAGACGGGAGATATCAAGTTCTATTACGATGTGGTAGGCGGCGTCGAGCAGGTGAAGTTTTTCCTCGGAACCCAGTATCGCGGACTTACAGCCATGACGACCTTTGAAGAGGCGGAGGATATGGCAAAGGCCTTAAAAGAGGCGGGAGTTACAAATCAGGTGCTGAACATGCAGGGCTGGAGCGGCGGAGGTTATTACCACGATACCCTGGGCAAGATCAAGGTGCTGGGTAAGCTGGGCGGCACATCGGACCTCGAAGAGCTTTCAAAAGAGCTTTCGGATATGGGCGGAACACTTTATGTGGACTGCGCTTTCCAGAAGGTTTCGGATGTCAGCAGCCGTTACTCGCCGTCAAATGAAAGCTCCAGATATTACGGAACAGGATACGTAGGTGAGCTTGGAGAAGTCAATCCCGCAACTCTGCGCCAGACTTCCAGCCTCCGCTACGACGAGAATATATACTATCTCATTTCCCCGAAATTCCTGGTGCGTTATACAGAAGGCTTTACCGACAGGATCACCG
>ONWK01000403.1 GCA_900321505.1 uncultured Eubacteriales bacterium | reverse complement strand
GAGGAGCAGAGGTTTATAGAGGAGGAAAGAATAGTATGGATGGATTTGATAATAACAATAACAACGGAACCGGTTTTACACAGCCGGAGGGCACACCGGCAGGCAGTACTCAGGCTGATACTACGCCGGTAAATAATGTACAGCCGGAGAGTACCCAGACCGGTACAGGATATTCACAGCCTGAAACAAATACTGCACAGACAAACACCGGATATTCGCAGCCTGAAACAAATACTGCACAGACAAACACCGGGTATTCACAGCCTGATAACAGTTTCAATACACAGAATAATTATGATACCCAGAATACTTACAATGCGCAGAATACTTATAATTCCCAGAGTAACTGGAATTCATCCAACGGCTGGGATACGTCGGACGGTGTGGATGAAGAGGATTATCTGAAAAGACAGAATAAGTGGTTTATTATTTCCATAGTCGATACAGTGATCAGTATAGTCTGCTGCTGTAATATGTTTGGCGTGGGTATGATCGCTGCCATAGTAGGTCTGGTATGTTCCATCACTTCAAAGAGTGCTTATAAGGATGGGGATATGACGAGGGCCGAGTCACAGCTCAAGGTGTCAAAGATAGCAAACATAGTATTTTTTGTACTGCTCGGTCTGGCAATCCTTGGCAATATTGTATACTATGTGTTATACGGAGCCGCCCTTGGCGCAAGTATGCTGGAGCAGTATAACTTAGGTAACTGATAGGTATAAGGTTAGAGAATAACACCCCCGTAGGTTTAAAGCCTTCGGGGGTTGTTTACGGTTAAAACCCATATGCGTTACATAAAAAAGCATTGTTCTCAGACGTATTTATCATACGAAACGGAATTTACGTCAGGTTTGTATCTTATAAGAAGGAGAGTAACATGAAAAAAAGGATAGCATTATTACTCAGTCTGTCGATGCTGGCCGGTTCTTTGTATGTCCCTGCATACGCTGCCGATCAGAATGAAGAGGCAAATGATATCGTTGAGATATCTGATGAGCCTTTTATCGAGGAAGACTTTTCTGAATCACAGGAAGAGAACGTACAGGAGATTGAGATCCTGGGTGAAGAGGAAGGTATCGAGCTTCCCGGAGTAAATGAGGATTCTGAGGAAGAAGGTGTGTCCGGTTCTGATGAAGCTGTCGACGTTTTTGACGTCGAAGAGGATATTCAGGGTGAGCCCGATGGTCCGGCTGCTTTCAGCGTGTCCGAATGTGTTATTGCCGGAGTCAACATGAATACCATCCTTGTTTATAATGATTACACAGCCCCGGTTTATGCGGCAGTCATCGATCCAGATGATCATCAGATAAATGTCAGCGCAAATTCGGTCAAGGGTGCGATGGTAGAGGCACAGGGACGTCTTGCCATTACCGAAGCTACCGGAATCGATAACAGCAAAAAGCCCATTGAGTATTCAAAGGGATATCTGGTATATATTTCTCTTTCGGAAGATGTAGAATTAACGAGGGAGAATCTGGTCTATGGCGATTCCGAGGATCCCCTCATTTATACCGATGAAAAGAGTTTTAATGAGGTGGCTGTTCCCGCAGATGCGGCTACTTTAAAGGATGGTTCTCTGATAGGTCTTTCCGCCATGGTGCAGAAGAATAATACCATCAAGTTTAAGTGGAGCAACAAGGCAGAGTCAAAGACTTATAAGACCTTTGAGCTTTCACGTCTTAAGTCTGACGGAACCTGGGATGTGATCATGCCCTCATCTTCAAAGAAAGCATTTACACAGGGTGTGGAAGGCTTCCAGAATTTCACTGATTCCTATGTAGAGGTTTATAAGCTGGCATGTACGGGCGATGGCGCTGTGGATAATTATGTGACTGCAGCAGCTCCCATGATCTATTATGCAGAGTCCGGTGATACTGAAAATTCCATGGATCTGGCCTTTACAAAGGTTACTCCCAGTAATATCCTGGGATATGACATGGAGATCTCCACCGACAAGAAATTTACAAGTTCAAAGATCGATCATGATGATTCAATAGATATAAATACCATTGATTTTACTATCAGTAAGAAGGCTACCGCCAAAGCTGCCCGTTCGGTATTTAATGTAGATGGCTTCACCATGACCCCCGGCACTACCTATTATTGCAGAGTAAAGACTACGGTTTCCATGGGAAGCGTCAGCGTATGTTCGGTTCCTTCTCCCGTCAAGGCTGTAAAGCAGGGCCCTAAGAAATGTGATTTCTGGGGATTCTGGGGACTTTCACCTGAGGGCAAAACTTCCATAGGAGATTCCTGGAGCCCTTCCGTAAGCCAGTGCTATGCAGTATTTACAGGTCCTGATCCTTCAAAGGTAAAGGGATATGAACTGGTGGTTTCGGATACCGAGTATGGCGTATACAAGGTATATAAGAAAATACCTGCATCGGCAGTTAAACCTTATTTTCCTCCTCAGTTTAAGGAGGAAGGATGGACCTTCGATGATGGTGAGCAGTTCTATTGCTTTACGGTGAATGATCTGCCTCCCATGTCCAGATATTATTCCGTAAGGGCCATATCTCTTACCGGAAATGCAAGAGGCGGTTTTTCCGACGGCGTACTTGAGGCCGGCCAGTATTCAAAGGTTCAGGATGTACAGGTGACGAATTCGGATGTTTCTTCCATCACTCTTTCATTCAAGGGTGAGAGCGGCGTTAAGGAGTACTGGATCTACAGGGATACGGTAAGTGATAATCTCACAAAAGAACTGACACCTTCCATGTTTGTGGGTAAGGTAAGCAACAAGTTTAAAAAGCCCGGACAGTCAGGGACACTTGTTTTCAAGGATAAGAAGGGCCTTACCAAGAATACTCCTTATTTTTACACTGTAAGACCTGTATATTCAAAGAAATTTGCGGATGTCCAGAAGTTTGATTTTGATTATGATGAGCAGACCGGTAAGTATACATACGGATATGGGGAGTCTCTCTCAGATCTGGTATCCGGAAAGGCTTCACTGGAAAATGCCGTCGTAAAGAATGTAAAGGCAAGCGTACTCAGCGTCAAGGATGTGCAGCTTACCTGGAGTGCGGTAAAGGGAGCTACAAAGTATACCATCTATTATGTAGAGGGACGCGAAGTTAATGATGCTTCTCAGATAGTTAAGATTGCAACAGTAGAAAAGGGCAGTTCTGAGTTCTCTTCCAGAAAGGTAAAGGTTCAGGTTCCCAAGGTGGGACAGAAGTATATGTTTGTGATAAATGTGGGAGATGAGGCCGTGAGCAGTAACTATGGCTCTATTACAGAGGCTGTTTCCACACATCCCGCTAATCCGACAAATCTGG
>ONWK01000280.1 GCA_900321505.1 uncultured Eubacteriales bacterium | reverse complement strand
GTAAGGATCACGCTGAATGCGGATCATAAGTATTTTTATATCAAGGTTGCGGATTCGGGAGTGGGTATACCGGATGATGCCAAGGATAAGGTCTTTGACCGTTTCTACAGAGTGAATAAGGACAGAAGCCGTGATACGGGTGGAACGGGCCTGGGACTGGCGATAGCCAGATCGGCCATAAATGCACACGGCGGAACAATAAGGCTTTACAGTGAGTCGGGTAAGGGAACAACATTCTCGGTTAGGCTGCCTCTGTCACAGGAGACACTGACTGATGAACAGCCAGAGGATGAGGACACTGCTTCCGAGTAGAGTATAAGGGTTAACGAGGATGAAAAAGGTACTCCATGGAAAACTTCATAAGCTGATCCCTGCGGTGCTGATCATTTCACTTTGCGCATCCGGCTGCGGGGAAGAGCCCGCGGGACTGACTGAAACGGTTATTGAGAGTGTGGAATCCAGTATTACCGATGAGAGAGGCATCACCCTATATTATGTGGACGGCAGTACCGTTGTTGCCATGGAAGAAAAACTGCAGCCCAAGCAGCCTGACTCTGTATCCGGATGCCTGGAAGAAGTTATGAATGCGCTGAGGCTTACCGACGGCATGGAGTTTACGGGGTATACGGTAGGCAGTGAAAATGCCGTGACGCTTTCTTTTTCCGTTAATGAAAGTGTGAGCCGGGAGATGGAGCTGCTTGAAAAGGCGGCGATCGTAAGTACAGTGAGCCAGATCAAAAACCTCGGGACTATTACGATAGCGACTGTTAACAGCGAAGGTGAAAGCAAGGAGGAGGAACTGCAGAGCGGATCATTTTATTACTATGATAAGGTGATCCCGACGGGGCAGAATAACGGACGTATCACGCTATATATTCCGGGTGAGGACGGAAAGAGTCTGGAGGAGATGACCCTGGCCATTACCCTGCAGCTGGATGTGTCTGTTGAAGAAGAGGTGGTGAGGCAGCTGATCCAGAGAAATGTATTCCCTGAGGGTACAAAGCTGCTGTCCGTATCTGTGACGCAGAATGTGGCATATGTGGATCTGAGCCCGGAATTTGAAACGGGCTGCAATGAGTGGCAGGTAGCATCGCTTGTTGACAGCGTTTCAAGACTTCCGCATATTAAGAGTATACAGATACTGATCGATGGTGGGAAAAGAGATGAAATAGGCGGCATTGATACCCATGTTCCTTTAAAATATTTTTATCCGGAGGAAGATACAGAAGAATGAGAGAACGACCTCTGATGACTCTGCTGGGACTTTTTTTACTGGGAGTTCCGGCAGGGGAGATACAGGAAAACAATCTTATCATACCGTTGCTTGCGGCGGCTGCCGCAGCAGTGATCATAAAGAGAAGCACAGGCCATGTGAAAATGAAGCAAATTCATGGCATGTTGCTTCTCTTTATTTTTGCCCTTGGAGCGATATGGAGTTTTGGTGTCCGTATGGAGCAGGAAAGTAAAAGGGAGGCGCTTCCGGCGGAGGGGGAAAGGTTGATGATCACGGGGACGGTGACGGCCATAAAGACCGGGGGTTTTGTGATCAGTTCGGATCAGGGAAGGCTGCTGGTGCGTTATTCGGAAGAGACAGAGCTGCTGCCCGGAGACGGTGTCTGTGTGACGGGTGAGATGACGCAGCTTTCGGCTGGAACAAACCCGGGGGCTTTTGATGCTCTTGCATATTATGAGAGTGAAGGGATCATAGGAAGTGTGTCTGCAGAAAGGGTTGAATATGACGAAAAGGAAAGAGTATGGATCAGCAGAATACTCTCGGATATCAGAGAAGCCGGGAAGGCTGCCATATGCAGGGTTTTGCCGGAGCGTGAGGCAGGCGTGATGGCGGCTATGCTGCTGGGTGAGAAGGCCGGAGTGGATAAGGAGTTGAAGGAGCTTTATCAGAAGAACGGCATAGCGCATATTCTGGCGATCTCAGGGCTTCATGTGGCTCTGCTTGGAGGGGCTCTGACAGGTATCCTGCTGAAGCTCGGGCTGACAAGGAGAAAGGCGTCGGTGATCACGATTGTTATACTTGTGTTTTATGGGTTCCTTACGGGCTTTTCACCGGCTACACTCCGGGCGGTTATCATGATCACGTCCGTAAATCTGGCCGGAGTTTTCAGAAGGGTTTCAGATCTGCCCACAGCCATGGTCTGTTCCCTTTTCCTTATAATTCTTTTTCAGCCCTGGCGTGTCAGCTCATCGGGAATGCTTATGAGTTTTCTTGCAGTAGCAGGGGTAGGGGCACAGCAGATGATCTATAACGACCTGTTCGGAAAGGAAAGATTTCTTTCTGTCCCTCTCTTTTTGAGGCGCTTGGTGAAGACCTTTACCGGATCTGTACTTCTGAGCTTTTTTGTTCAGCTGTTTCTGGTGCCTGTGATGATCAGGGATTATTATTCCATCGCCCCGTATGCGGTGGTGCTTAATCTTGTTGTGGTTCCGCTGCTTACAGTTGCGGTGGCAAGCGGAGCAGTAGGGATGTTTCTGGGACTGATACCGGTTTTTGTGAAGGCAGGGACGGCGGCGGCGTTACCCTGCAGATGGATACTCATGTTTTATGAGTGGCTCTGCCGGGGGATGCAGATTGTACCCGGGCAGGAAGTGGTTACAGGACACATTTCCGATGAAGAGATGGCAGTGATGCTGCTTCTGGCAGCGGCTGCAGCGGGAGTACTGCATCTGCTTCTGTCAGGAAGAAATAAGAAGGAGAAAAAGTGGAGGTTCCTTTTTCTCACACTGGCAGGTGTGGCGCTGTGCGTCGGGCTTTTTGCAGGCTATGGCGTGCTTAGAAACCGCATGAGAAAAGAGCTTATATTCTTCGATGTGGGGCAGGGAGATGGATGCCTGCTGCATGCGGCGGGAACTGATATTTTGTTTGATTTCGGTTCGACGTCAAAGGAGGATCCGGGGGATAAGATACTGATCCCCGGGCTTAAGTATTACGGAGTTACCGAGGTGGATATGGCAGTGATTTCACATACAGATAAGGACCACGTGGACGGAATTCTTGAGCTTCTTGAAGATGGAGAAAAGGAAGGGATAAGTACGGCGGCGGTCTGCCTTGCAGCCGGAACAGAAGAGGATGAGATGCTGAGGGATATCATTAATGCGGCAGAGAGGGCCGGTACAGAGGTGTACTACGTTTCAGCCGGAGATGTTATAGAGACTGATGATCCCGAAGTGCGGCTTGAGGTGCTGTATCCAAACCCCGGAGATACCGGCAGCGGCAATGACTATTCACTTGTGATATCCCTGGATGCTTACGGAGTACGAACTCTCTTCACCGGCGATATCGGCGTAGAGACCGAAGCAGAGCTGATATCCGTTCTGAAGGAGCGCATGGATCCGGATATCCTGAAGGTACCTCACCACGGCTCAGCTTATTCATCATCAGAGGAATTCCTCAAGGAGATATCGAAGGAAGGCAGCATAGCAGTGATTTCCGTAAGCCGGTGGAATACATATGGCCATCCTGCTCCTTCAACCCTTAAACGCCTTCAGGACGCCGGTTTCACCATTTTCCGCACTGACCGAAACGGAGCTGTGATCATGGAGCAGGAGTGATATGAGGGCGGAGGTGATATCACCCGCTTGCCCTCGGCCCTGTTCTCATGCCATCCCCTTTTCCCCTGGTTGGTGGCTAAGAAAATTATAGAAATGCATTTGTTTTTAGCTGGATTTAAATCGTTAACCAGCCACTAAACATCCGACGGCTAAGGAAACCAGAAAAAAGCAATATATCATAGCCGGAAGCTTTTTTGAAGCAGGCAGAAAATGCAAAACCGGCTAAGAGAACCAGAAAAAACGAGTCAGATCATAGCCGGAAGCTTTTAGAAGCGGTAAAATATAAGGCTTCCGGCGAAGAGAACCAGAAAAACGAGTCAGAACATAGCCGGAAGCATTTTAGAAACGGACAGAAAGAAGACTTCCGGCTAAGAGAACTAGGAAACCAAGCCATATCATAGCCGGAAGATCCTTTGAAGCAGGTAGAAAAGGCAAAATCGGCTAAGAAAACCGGAAAATCACGCGAGATCATAGCCGGAAGCTTTTTTGAAGCGGGTAGAAAGAAGGCTTCTGGCTAAGAGAACCAGAAAAATGAGTCGTATCATAGCTGGAAGCATTTTAGAAGCATGCAAATAGAAGATTTTCGGCTAAGAGAATCAGGAAACCAAGCAAGATCATAGCCGGAAGATTATTGGAAGCAAGCAATAGAAGTGAAAATGGGTAAATCTGTAATAATTATGAATTGGAGGTAGAGTAATGATTTACATCAAAGACATGGAACATGAGATTATGAGGTATGAGAAAGATCTGGAGAAAATTACCATTGAATTGGAAAAGCTGAAAAAGAGTGTTCCTGAAGGCGCTCAGCTACGCGCTGCAAAACATCGCAACACGTATCAGTATTTTATCAGAAAACATGGTTCGGAGAAAACAGGAACGTACATAAAAAAATCCGAACGTAAGAAAGCGGAGATTCTGGCACAGATAGAGTACGATGAAAAACTGAAAAAGATTCTTAAGGAAGCTATTGGACATTTGAAAAAAATGAAAAGCTCAATTGTCGAAAATCCATATGTATACGCGAAAGAGCTTATGAGTCCGGGCAAATGGGAAATAATCAGAAGCCCGTATATCACGGATGAAGAGTTTCTGAAAAACTGGATTGATCAGGAGTATTCAGGCGTGGATTATAAAGATGGATATCCGGAGTATTATACAAGATGTGGTTTAAGAGTACGTTCCAAATCAGAGGTGATCATAGCGGACATTCTGGATGAAATGAAGGTGCCTTTTCTGTATGAAAAACCATTGAAATTGAGACATGGAGCGGTTCATCCGGATTTTACTTTGCTGGACTTGAAAAACAGAAGAGAAATATACTGGGAGCACTTTGGCATGATGGATGATATGGATTATCGTAACAATGCATTTTTGAAGATCCGTAATTATGAGGAGAGCGGTTTCTATCAACATGATGTATTGATATGGACGTTTGAAACAGAAAAATATCCGATCAATACCAGAGAAGTCCGCAATATGATAAAAAGCCTGAAGATAACACTGGGTTACTAGTTTGAGGTGCCAGGACGGATAGGTTGTCACGTGCCCACCTGAAGAATATTGCATTTTGCGAAAGGCGATACATTGTACCCGTCCTGGTATCACCGTAATAGCGACCAACCCATCGGATTTTTCTTAATTAAGCCTTTATCTTCTGAAATGATGAAGTTATCGTGCTATGTATAAGTGGCTAAGAGAACTGACATAATGGGAGTAAACATAGTTTTATTGTAACTATTCAACACCCTGTGGAATTCATAAAATTCACGGATGGAAAGCATGTTTTCCAGATTGAATTCTATGGTTTTCACTGTATGGGCAAGTGGAGAAGTCTCTGGCTTATCCTACCTTCTGGATGTGGAGCGTAGGAGTCGGGCGCTGGATAATTACGTTTTTTATCTCCTAATCGTAAGGGAAAAACGTAGACGACTAAGGGTTGATAAAAAGTGTGGAGAATCGTAGCAATATTCGTTAGTAGATTATCAGTACAGACCATGGATGGCAAAGAAAATGAAAAAAAAGAGGTAAAAAGTTGCCGGATTTCCCCTAGTAGAGACAGTTTAAGGGGAATCTGGCTAAGGGAATGAAGAAAATGAGGGAAAAAATAGCCGGGATCCCCTCTTGTAACGACTGTTTAAGGGGGATATGGCTAAG